>JANODW010000147.1:0-6631 GCA_031412875.1 Pirellula sp.
AACGCTAAGCCGATGCCCATGCCCCCCTGGCCATGCGGCGATGCCGAATCGACTTGGATCAAGATGCCAAAAATGCGCGGCAAATCCGCTGCCGCGATCCCGATTCCCTTATCGCGGACGCTGACAAGCGCTTCAGCTCCCACCCGTTCCATGGTTATCCAGATTTGACTCTTTTCGTGGCTGTACTTGGCGGAATTCTTTTTTGGCTGTTTCGTAGTTCGGGCATTTTGTATGGCATTCATCCCTGTTTTTTGCAGCCGTTGTGAGTCGCTCCCTCGAGGTCATACCCGGGGTGGAGCAAGTTCCGCGACCAACCGGATCGATGCTTGCATGTCGTCTAACTCGTAGTGGGGTGAGAGCAACATAGTGCAGCTATACGCGCCTGGTTTGTCCGGATGGGTCCGCACGCTGACATGTGCATCGCGCAGTGGTCTGGTCGCTTTGATGGACAAGCTCGCATCGGGATTGGATACAACATACTCCATCAGCCAGTTGTGCAATTCGCGTTGAAGATCCTCAGGTTCGGTAAAACTTCCAATTTTATCACGGCCGATAACTTTGATAAAATGAGAGAATCGCGACACGCACAGCATGTAGTTGAGCATGGACGACATCTTGGCGTTTGCGGTTGCATCGGCGGTGTCGTAGCGTTTTGGTTTCTGTACAGACGGGCTGGAAAAGAATCCCGCAAATGGTGTGTCTTTGCAGGCACATAGCGAGATGAAGCCCAACTCCGCCAACTGCCGCTCTAGCGCATCTGAGATGGCCAAATCTGTGATCGGCTTGGACGCGATCTCTGGCGAGTCGGTTGCAAAATGGTCCGATACAGGACCGAGGACTAAACCACCGCCGTCGACACCCCGTTGGACCCCTCGAATATCCGCCAGCCAACGGCTTTGACCGAATGCGCGAATCAGGGTTTCACCGATTGCATAAACCGCTCCTCCCCACACATGCGCATCTCGGCTGGCATCCGATTCATCAAAAACGTATCCGCTCTTTGCGATCTGCTCCAAACCGTGCGGACGCCGCATCAACATGCGAGGCAATACCAGTCCGACAAAACGCGAGTCATCGGTCTCGCGAAATTGTCTCCAAGCCAAAAAATCGAGATCGCTTTGGACCTTGGTGTAGTCGATCGAATGTTGCATTTGGTCAAACCGATCAACGCCGAACAACGAAGGGGATGCGTTCAAAAAAACCGGACAGAACGCTGCGGCAGCGACCTGTGAAATCGATTTCATGACCGCAATGTCACTTGGCCGCGAAGCGACATCATAGTCTGCCAGCAACGTACCGAACGGCAATCCGCCTGGCATGCCAAATTCGTTGTCGTATACCAACTGAAAGAGCTGGCTTCGATCGTAGTCGTTTGCCTTTTCGAAATCGTTGCGCAGTTCGTTCCAACTCGCATTCAAGACGCGTACGCGGATGGGTGCTTCGCCCGCACGGTCTTTGCAGTCGGTTAGATGCGTCAAACCTCGCCAAGCAGCTTCGAGTTTGAGAAATTGCGGATGGTGCAGTACTTGTGACACCTGTTTGCAAAGCAGTCCGTCGATGACACTGATATCGTGTTGCAATTGCATCGCAATCGTTCTCCACGTCGAATTGCCCAGGCGAACGATCGTTTCGTCTCCTAACCAAAGACGCAATTTTTCCCGCAGGTTTGTCGATGCAAGAAATGCGTCCAAGCGTGTCGGAGTTTTTTTCTTGACCGCATCCGGTTCTCGCGATCCTACAACGGACTCCTGCAAAACCCTGCTCAGAAGCGAGAACGCATCCACGTCAGTCGCAGTCGTTTCGACAGACGCGGCCTGCGAAACGGCGAACGCATTCGACGAGTTGTAAGACCCGATGGGCTCTACCACGCGTTGCTATGCCTTGCCCTTGGGAATCTCTGCAACCAAACGCAACGACGTGGTCAACTCCTCGAATTGCAACCAAGGTCTCAAGTAGGCCACTGCATTGTAAGACCCAGGCTTGCCAGGGATCTCGGTCACTTCAATCTTTGCGGCCGCAAGTGGATAACGGGCTTTGACTTCTTGGCTTGCACTCTTTACTTCGGTGACATAATCGCGGATCCAATTGTTCAGCCATTTTTCGCACTCATCGCGCTCGAGAAACGAGCCAATTTTGTCCCGAGCAATGCATTTCAAATAGTGAGCGATCCGCGAGGTAGCCATGATGTATGGCAACCGAGCGCTGATGCTCGCATTGGCCGTCGCATCTGCTTGATTGTATAGCTTTGGCTTTTGAGTCGTCTGCCCTCCGAAAAAGACCGCGTAGTCTTTATCTTTGTAATGGCAGAGGGGCAGGAACCCCAAATCGCTGATTTCCTTCTCGCGCCGATCGGTGATCGCCACTTCGGTTGGGCATTTGAGATCCAAGTCGCCATCGTCGCTGCGGAAGACGTGAGCCGGCAAACCCTCTACTTTGCCACCTCCCTCGGCACCTCTTATCGCTGTACACCATCCGGTCTGCGCAAACGCATCCGTCAATCGCGTACCAAAAACATACGACGTATTCATCCAGCAATAGCTTGTATGGTCCACTGTTTTTGGTTTGCCATCCTTACCCAGCTCCACCTCTTCGTAATTAAATTCTTCGATCGGCTTCGTGTTTTCTCCATAGGGCAACCTCGCCAACGTCCGAGGCATCGTGAGAGTGACGAAACGGGAGTCTTCGCTATCTCGGAAGCTCTTCCACTGCGTATGCTCGACTGTATCGAAGATTTTTTTAAGATCGCGAGGTTTGCTGAGGTCGGTCCAATTGTCCAAGCCGAATAGGTTGGGAGATGCGGCAGAGACAAAGGGGCAGAATGCCGCGGCCGCGACGCTCGCAATATTCTTGAGCATTCCAATATCGTCCGGATGATTGCGGAACTCAAAATCCCCAATAAGCGTGCCATACGGGGTACCGCCGGGCATGCCAAACTCGGATTCGTAGATTTTTTTAAACAACTCGCTTTGATCGAACTCAACCGCCTTTTCTAAATCTTTTTGAAGGTCTTTCTTGCTGCAATTGAGCACCCGAATCTTTAGCTGTTCGCCTGTCTCTGAATTCATAATCAAATGATGCAATCCTCGCCAGGAGCCCTCGAGGGTTTGAAACTCGGGCTTGTGCATCACGGCTGATAATTGCTTTGAAATCTGCTCGTCGATTTTGGCGATCGTTTTTTTGATGGACTTGGTCAGGTCCTTGTCAAACGTTACGGCACCGGTGAGGGCCTGCTCTGTAAACGTTTTGAGCAACTCTTTGGCTCGGTCTGGGGCGGTCTGCGTAGTGAAAGAGATCGCAGTGTCCAGCAAACTCGCTCCGGCGTCGACGGTGGTCTCCGTGGCAGAAGTCGCTTCTTTCTTTTTTTCCATGGTCGCTACTGGTCCTATTCAAAATCAAGATTGGGTTGGAAGTTCAAGCCGCTTGCGAGCAAGTTGCGTTGCGAGTCACCGACGTCGCCGGCTATACCGAAGTCACCAGCTTCACTCTGGTCACTTTGGTCACTTTGGTTTTTCGAGACCAAGCTCATCAGCCATTTTATTGGTCATCTCAGTGTTCTTGAGAATGTCTTCGAGGGTCGATTCCAAATCGCTGCTTACGTCGATCTTGGCCAGCAGATCTCGTAGTTGATCGCGAGTCTCTTTAAGCTTCTTGAGCGGCTCAATCTGGTCGACTACCCGCGCGGGCTCAAAGTCGTCCATCGATTCAAATTTGAGTTGCACTCCCAACTCGGAACCATCGCCCGCCAAAGTATTTTCGACTCGCATATTCAAACCGGGTGTCATCTGCCGCATCACATCATTGATGTTATCGCGATCTATTTGAACAAATTTGCGATCCTTGAGCGCCTTGAGTTTCTGAGTCGGCTGCCCTGAGAAATCACCGATCACGCCGACGATGAACGGCAACTCAGTCTTGATCATGGCTCCATTCGTTTCGACCTCATAAGTAATATGCACTCGCGGCTTGCGAACGCGATCCAGCTTTTTGTGAACGGAACTCATGAGCTACCTCGCCATTGAAAGAAGTAATTAGGAAAAGTCAAAACGGATTGTAACGAATACTCTGTCGACATGCACTTGGACTCAGTCGTCATCGTCTGAATTTCGCGCATCCTCGGGATTTTGAATACCCAGACGGCGAAACATTTCCTCTCGTACACTGCTGTCAGATATCAAGTCCCCAAGCAGTTCAGGCAATGGCATACGCCCCCACCGTACCGCTTGCTCCAACGCATACGAAACCGGGGAATGCGGCTCGGTTCTGCGAAAAAAATCCGCAACCTTAAGCAAACCATCTAACGCATCTTCTCGAGTCATTAGCTGTTTATTGATTGTGAAAACACCCTGGGCCAGTCCGTCCGCCGCACCGTCGTCTGACCCTTGGCCGGCCGTCAACCCGGTCGCTTCAGGGGAAACGGCCGGACTGGTTGATATGCGATTTTTAGTCAACTGTTCGTAACGATTGCTATACCGATCTAACGCGGATTCTATATTGGAAATCCGCAAAGATACCGGAGACAGGCTTGTAAGTGTTTTATAATACTCATTCAATTCGCGCGCCGCTGAAGCATTGGTGGCCAACTGCATTGATATTTCCTCGAACGTCGCTTTTTTATTCGCTGCGGTCTGAAAGTCCTCCAAGCAAGTTGTTCCGTCGGCAATCTTTGCCATCCGAACTTCCTGAGGTAGTTTGACCAATTTTTCCGCTTCCTCGTAGGTCAGAAGGGTCATGACTCGCTCCTTGGGTGATAACAACTCCTTCGCGAATAGCGGAATGCGATCTATGGTCCGTCCCAGTGTTTCATCCAGTCCGCTGAGTTGAGAAAGCGTCCACTCGTATTCCCCTTCGTCCTCATTCGGACGGGGCCAAATGGATTCCCAGTAGTTTTCGCAAAGTTCACGGCAAAGTCGAAAACCATCCCGAAGGCCAGCGATACCATGTTCCCGAACCAACGCTTCAATCAACCACGAGAGAACCCACAGGTCCTTGGAGGACGACGCGATCAGCGACGACGCTTTGTCGACAACCGCCCCCCAGTTCGCGGGCCGACGCGGATCCGCTTGCAGCAAACCCAACTCGTAGGCTAAGTCCTCAGGCGACATCATCGCGAATCGCTGGTTGGCCCGTTCATTGTCAATCTCTGCTTTGCGCAGGTCGCGAACTTCGTAGTACTTGCGGCTTTCCTTGGGGTCTTCGCGAAGATCGACTCCCGATGGGCAGTCCCCGGGGATGGGTGCCAAGAGCGCTTCGAAATCAATGACGGGAGGTAATTCAATTTGCGACATGACTGCATTCAATCAAGCTGGTGGAAAAAATTCGGAATGTTCAATCATGGAGGTCCAGACGGCGCAGTTGGCCTGCAAGACGTTCCAAAATGCGGCTATGCAATCGACTCGCCCAGGACTTGCTGATCCCCATTTGACTGCTCGCTTCTTGCAACGTCTTTCCTTCAAAATATACCATACACACGAGCCGACGCTCTTCGTTGGGCAACTGGTCCACCAACTGCCTAAGCCGATCGCTCGCTTCGCGGTGCAGCACCAACTGCGGTGCTGATTCACTCGGATCTTCGACCCCTTCTGTTACATTCGCTTGCCCGTCGGCATCGCCGCTGGCAAGAAAGACGACCGCGAGTTTTTCATTGACGCGACCAAACCAATTTCCGTGGGCCGATAACGAATCTTTGCCAAGGTTCTCCGCAGATTCGCGTTCCAGCGTCTCTGCCGCCATCTGTTCATAACGAAGCCGTTTGTAACGCGACCGACTGGTCCACGTCATCTTGGCCAAACCATCGTAGATCGCACCCTGAATGCGATAATAAGCAAACGTAGAAAATTGCGTGCCGTGATTTGGATCAAAATCGCGTGCCGACTCCGCCAAGCCGACTTCGCCGTACGCAATCAAATCCTCTAAGTCGACTTTGACCGGAACGCTTCTCTGGATTCGGGAAGCCAACGATCGCACCAGCGCTTGCCCCTCGGCGATCAGGCGATGTGGCTCGCTCACGTCGAGCGTACTGTCTGAGTTGGCTGCACTGGTTGCGTTGGTTTCGTTCATTTTCGGACGTCACTTGAAAGCAATTCCCAAAATCGATTCAGATGCTGCTGGGATCGCGGATGTGTCCAAAGCGATCCCCCAATCCGCAAACTCATTTGATGAAACATCGCCTTTTCGTCGGCCAGCTTGGGAAATCGCGTATTGAGGAGCGAGGATACCAACTGGCAAACCAGAGCCAACTGCAATGGCGTTCCCGGTGGGTGCGCTCGAGCCACTTGGGCAAGCGATTCCCATTCCGCTTCATTCAAAGAAGTGTTGCCGCCTGCCAGTGTCGCCTCCAACACCTGAGCGATGAGGCTGTCTTGCGATGGACGATTTTCACCCCACCCCCTCTCAGTCGAATCGGAAGTTCCGACCTTTCCGCCCGCTGCATTGCCTTCATTTTTCTGTGCGTTCATTCGGGACAACCTCAGGTGCTCATGATCTTCCAAACGACAACACCAAGAATAAAAACAATCAGTAGGCCATTGAGAACCGTTAGCGACTGGACCCAACTGCGATTTCGAAACTCCTCGTGCAGCGATTTGTCCGTCCATTGCAATTCTTCTTGCATCTCAATCAACTTGGACAACAC
>JANODW010000148.1:0-2480 GCA_031412875.1 Pirellula sp.
TTGAGCTACTGGTCGTCATTGCGATTATCGGAATTTTGGTCGGGCTTCTTCTGCCCGCAGTGCAAGCGGCTCGCGAGGCGGCTCGAAGAGCCAGTTGCTCTAATAACTTGTCGCAACTCGCGATTGCGCTCCATCAATACGAGAACTCTTTTCGCGTCTTTCCTGCCGGCGTGATCGATTCCAAGGGTCCGATTTCCAATCTTCCAGTAGGATATCACCACAGTTGGATTTGCGCGATTCTGCCCTATATCGATCAGAACAACGCATACAAAATCTTGGATCGCAAGCAGTCGATTTACGCGGCAGCCAATCTCAAGATTCGGAAACACACGATTTCACTTCTGCAGTGCCCATCATCCCCGATTTGGCCGTCGGCTCCCGTGTCTACCTACGCAGCCATCTATCACGACAAAGAAGCGCCGATCGACGTCGACAATAACGGGTTGTTTTTTCTGAATAGTTTCGTGCGGGCAAAAGACGTTGAGGATGGGCTATCGCATACAGCCATGATTAGCGAAAAGTACTTTGATACGCTCGATTTGGGGTGGAGCAGCGGGACACGAGCGAGCCTGAGAAACTTCAGCCGCATCTCGAGGAATTCAAAGGACATATCAAACTATAGCCTCCCAGGCTTGGATCCCTTTGCGAGAGTTTATCAAGAACAAAACAGCGAAACGATGGGCGGCGATCCTACCGATCCTGTCGATTCTGACATGGCGCAGGAAGAGGACTTCGCGCTCGTAGAGATTCCTCCCGAGCAATGGATCAACCTCAATGACTTGGAGGTGCCCGCCGGGATTCAGCCTGCCTTGTATGTAGGTGGACTCGAGTCCTTTCATCCTACAGGGATCAACGTCGTGTTCGGCGATGGTGCCGTTCGCTTTATGAGCGACTCAACCGATCCGGTTGTATTCTCCAAAATCGCACATCGCAAGGATGGGCGACTACCACCCAACCTGGACTAAATTTCCGGCAAGCCACGCACGCCGACGAAGAAACGCTATCCCAGCTATCGAACTCGAACCTTTATGCCTGACCCAACAGCCCAACCGCGGGACTTCCCCAATACGAACCTCGCTCCACCCGTCTTGTTCCAACGCCGATCGCAGTTGTCCTTGCGAGCATTGTTTTTCCTGCAAATGCAAGCGGCGGTGATCATGCTCTTGATCACGTTTGCAATGACGCGGCAGAATGCAACCGTTCCCTTTTTGGTTGGGACTTTTATTGCGATCACGCTATTCACATGCTTGGTTGCGATGCTGCTCAGTCAACATTTCGCAATGCGTTGGTGGTGGGCCATCGGACCAGCAACAGGGGTTGCCACGGGACTCCTTGCGTCCTGCCTGATAGTATCGCCGCCCGAAAATTTCCAACGATTGATGGTCACCGCGTTTGCTTGCTCTACTATCCTGGTCGTGCTATGTGTTTGGCAAGGCCGCTATCTGCCCCAAGTCGAGTCCCCGGACGATTAAATCCTAGCGGAACGGCGCAAGCCGTCCGGTCTTGATCTGTAAAGAATCGTTGCGATTGCAGCGCGACACCGGAGGGCTCGCGTCCAACCGCTACGAAAGACCAAGCGGCGTTGCCGTTGTTTGATTTGTGTTTGGGATCCCGTTCGCACTAGCGAATGTTTTTGATCTGCTTGAGTTGGTCCATCAGATATAACCACGGCAGATAGAGGACTAGAACATAAGATAGTCCGACGACCAACGCGACTGAGATGGATACCGAATAGAGAATCCACCGGCCCTGCGATTCAACTTGGACTTCCGATCGGTCGAGCAAATATCGCGTGATGTCCTGCTGCATCGCACAGGCTTTCGAAGGTTCCAGTACGCCTCGTTCTAGCAAATCGAAAACAGAAAGGCTGGCGGAATCAAGGTACCGAGTCGCGTCCTCGGGAACACCCATGGCTCTCACCGCGAGGGACTTTGCGGTTTGCGTCGATACGTTCGCTTGAATGGCGATGGCAGCCAATGCAGATGCGTGTGCTTGGAGTCTAGAACGATAAGCGGGGTCAGCGGGCCATCCTGTTCTATCGACTTGGCCCCGTCTCCAAAGGGAGTAAAAGATAGGGGACCACGACAGAAACACCGCGAGCGTTGCCCATACCAACAGATACCGATTCACGAACTCGATCATTTCAAACCAACGGGGCACGCGAGCATGAATGCTCTCCAAATTCGATCGGTATTGCGGGACTAAAGTGTGGATCGCGAAGCCGATAGCAACGACTGTTACCAGCACCAAAAAAATTGGATACACCAATTGGTAGCGACCCCGCTTCCTAGCCAGGGCCATGGCCGTTTGCATGGCAGCCCAGTTTTGGATCAATGCACCCAGGTCGCCGCAGATTTCCGATGCTTCGATGGTGGCAGACAAACTGCGAGACTCAGGGCGTGTCCCGCCACCCAGCGTTGATTGCAGCGGTTCTCCATTTTCAAGCCGAGATTGGACAGCGGTCGCAATGTTGCTCAATC
>JANODW010000149.1:0-4615 GCA_031412875.1 Pirellula sp.
CGCCGTTGCTGAAGCAGTCGTCAAAGTCCAACGCGACTTTGGCTTTCGCGGCGATCGTAAACGCGCCCGCCTCAAGTACTTGATCCACGATGAAGGAATTGCATGGTTCCGCACCAAGGTTGAAGAGTACTACGGAAAACCTCTGCTCGACTGCACCGAAGACGACGTCCGCGAACACAATGATCACATGGGCTGGGATGCTCAAGGGGACGGGAAATGGTTCTACGGCTTCAATGTTGAGAATGGCCGTTTGTACGACAATGAAGACCGAGCTTGGAAGGCAGCGCTGCGAGATATTTGCCAGGAATTGAATCCCGAGATCCGACTCACTGCCCATCAAAGCATCTTGTTTTGCGATATCAATGAAAAAGACAAAAGCAAACTGGAAGGCCTGATCAAAAAAAGAGGCCTACCGCTGAGCGAAGAGATCTCCAATGTTCGACGTTGGTCGATCGCTTGTGTCGCTATGCCTACCTGCGGATTGGCTATCACCGAGAGCGAACGCGCTCTGCCAGGCTTGATTGACGACCTGGAAAAAGTATTGGCGGAAATGGGACTGGACAAAGAACTATTCACCCTGCGAATGACCGGATGCCCCAACGGATGCGCTCGACCCTATAACGCCGATATCGGATTAGTCGGCAAGGCGAAAGGCAAGTACACGATGTACGTCGGAGGAACGCGTCTTGGGACACGACTCGCTTTTATATTCAAAGACCTAGTGCCATTCGAAAGCATCGTTTCGACGCTCAAACCGTTGTTTGTAGCATTTAAATCCGAACGGCAAGGATCGGAAACGTTTGGCGACTTCTGCACCCGCGTAGGAAACGAACAGCTTAACAAGTGGTACGACGAAGCGAATGCACTGAATGTTCCTTAGCCAATAGGTTCGCTTCCGGATTGCCGCTCGCTTAAGCAAACTTTTGCAATCCCTCACGCACCGAGGGATGCGATAGCAACTCGAAAAAAGATTCTCGTTCGATACGAAAGCCCGCTTCACGCGATTCGTCGATCCCCACTTCGATCGCTCGGCAAATGGAGATTTGTGATGGGGACGTCCTGCCCCGGATAGCAAACGTCTCATCCAACGCAGAGGGTGTCAAAGAAATTTTACGCGCCAGCCACTCCTCGAGTGGCTTGGCCTCCCTTGGGTCACCAAGCCCATTCAGAATTGCTGTCAGCTCATCTTCGATGTGCAATGGATCCAATAGGTCGTCGATCAGATGAATAGCACTTGCCCGCTTTGCATCGATGGGATCGCCATCCAACAACATAGGCAAACCGTTTTCCATTCCCACGATCTCGATCAGGCGTTGTGTACCGCCCCAGCCAGGCATCAGTCCTATTTTTGCTTCCGGCATTCCCAACCGTGTCGCAGATTCATCGACCGCAAACCGATAACGGCACGCCATTGCGAACTCCAAGCCACCACCTAGACAGGGCCCATGGATCAGCGAAACAGTGTTGCCGGGAAACGCTTCCAATCGCGATAGGGCCAATTGTCCCTTGAGCAAAAACGATTGGATTTGCGTGTCGGTCTCGATGGAAAAAATGCGACGCAAGTCGGCACCAACGATGACTCCTTTTTTCTTAGCGCTTCGAAAAACGAGGGGCAATTTGGACGATGCGACACTCGACGAGTCTAGGATTTCCAACAACTCGTCAAAGACCTCGTCAAACAGAACATTGACGGACCGATCCGCCACGTCGACCCAAACCGTGATGCGGTCCGCTTGTTCCATTTCAACACGAAAATGACGCAGATCGGCTAGCATCGTTGGTCCATAGGAAGCCATTTCCGCGATTCTGGTCCTATGTAGTCCGCCGATGGGCGAATCAACCGATTGTCGGCTCGTTGTTCGAATATATGAGCAGCCCAACCAGAGATTCGCGAAAGCACAAAGAGCGGCGTAAACATGGCGGTGGGAATGCCCAAACAATGAAACGCAGAAGCGCTGTAGAAATCGAGATTGGGAAACATTTTCTTTTCTCGACGCATCACCATTTCAATCCGTTCGGAAACGGCATAGAGGGTGTTTTCTCCGCTCGCATCGCATAGCTGTTTGGCCCATCGTTGTATGATGTCGGATCGAGGATCGCAGTCTTTGTAGACGCGATGCCCAAATCCCATGATTTTTTCTTTTCGGCTGAGCATCGCTAACAATTGCGTTTCGGCTTCGTCTGGACTTGAGAACTTCTCAATCAGCTCCATCGCAGCTTCGTTTGCACCGCCATGCAGCGGTCCCCGCAAAGCTCCAATACCGGCCGTGATCGCCGAATGAAAATCCGACAATGTCGAAGCCACAATGCGTGCGGTAAACGTGGAAGCGTTGAACTCATGCTCCGCATAAAGTATCAACGCCACATCGAGGGCACGACGATGCATCTCATTTGGCGTCTTTCCGTGCAACATTTGTAAAAAATGCCCTGCGATCGAACGGGTGTCGACGTTCGAATCGTTTTCCACTTCGACCTCGGGATCGATGCGGTCTCCGCTGTTCTGAAAATGGTACCAGTAGACCAATAGCGATGGCATGCAAGCCAAGAGGCGTTCTGCAGCGCGGCTTTGGTCTGCAAAACTCCGCTCGGGTTCGAGGCTTCCCAACGCGGAACACGCGGTTCGTAAAACATCCATCGGATGGGTCGATGCTGGGAGTTGCTCAAGTACTATTCTCAGTCGAGCCGGGATCTTGCGTCCGGCCCAGAGCCTCTCCAAAAAGCCCGCAAGCTCTTGTGCAGTAGGTAAAGATCCATAAAGCAGCAAATAGGCCACCTCTTCAAAACTGGAATACGCTGTCAAGTCCTCGATGGAGTACCCGAGATAGTTGAGGCCTACGCCATCGATCCCAACGGTACTTAAACGGGTTTGACCCGCGACTATCCCTTCGAGACCACCACGATTTGTCTTGTTCACAATTTGAGCCTCTGCTGATCAACACGGTTTTCCACGGTCAAGTAATTGAGAATCTCGTAAAGCTCGTCGCGAGTCTGCAGTCGGTCGAGAATAGATTGCTGCGAACCCGTTTTGCGAATTGTCTCGTAAGTCAGCTTGGCCGCAGCATTCATGGCCCTAAATGCAGTCAGAGGATACAAAGCCATCTTCACGCCCACAGACTGCAATTCCGGTAGCGTAAATGAGGGAGTCTTTCCAAACTCGGTAAGATTTGCCAAAACCGGTACCTGCACCGCTGCAGCAAAACGTCGAAATCCTTCCAGCGTCTCAATCGCTTCGGCGAAAATCATGTCAGCACCAGCCGAGACATAGTCCTGGGCACGCTGGATGGCCGCCTCGATGCCTTCGACAGCAACGGCATCGGTACGGGCCATGACTACAAATGCCGGATCCTTCCTGCTAGCAACCGCCGCTCGCACTCGGGCTTGCATCTCAGCGCTTTCTACTAGCTCTTTTCCAGGCCGGTGTCCGCAACGCTTTGCCGCCACTTGATCCTCCATGTGGACGGCGGCAACTCCCACACGTTCCAACTCGCGAATCGCACGCTGGATTGTGAGCTCTGTTCCCCAGCCCGTATCGATATCGACAAGCAACGGCAGAGAACAAGCCGCCGTGATGCGGGCCGCTTCTACAACGACATCGTTCGCACTGGTGATTCCTAAATCGGGCAAACCATAAGACGCGTTGGCAACACCTGCTCCCGACAAATAGATCGCTTGGAAGCCACATCGCTCCGCTTGCATCGCGCTAATTGCGTTGATAGCACCTACGATCTGGAGTGGGGCTTCCATTTGCACAAGCGTTCGGAAACGATCTCCCGGACTATAACGATCTCCCGGACTATTTTGAGGCATAGACTTCTTTCCTGGGCCAAATTTCGAGATGACGAGACTACCAATCCGTTTCGGCAACACGATTGTATCGTAAGTTAGCAGAACCCGTAGGTCGCTTCTGCCGGAAGCGACTCCCCCGCACCGATGCCAGCCAATAGGATTCTGATAGGCAGTGTAGAAAAAAGGGCCGTCAAAAACCTATCGAGTTTTTTGATAAAACATTCCAGCTACGCAAACACGCGACAGCCTATCAAGATCACGCGCGAGCGGTGTCCCTAGCGTGTTGGTCTTGTGTGATCCTATCAAAGTAATAGTAGATCATGCCGGGGACTTTGGTTGTCCAATAAGCGATTTCGGATGCTTTCGCTTGTTTGGTTTGCTTCGCTTGCTCAACCACAAGCTGGACTCCCAATAGTTGGCCTGCATCGCCACGCGCATAATCTATGACCTGCAGAATCCAACGTCCTTTCACGTTCTTTCCATCAAAGGCACTGAGACTGCCCTCCGGTCTCGCGGTTCCACGCAGCAAACTCAATGAACCCACGCCCTGCGTGGCTTCATCGGACAAAGTCAGTTGGATATCGTTCGATGATCCTCCTCGTCGATGGACCAGCGTCCTCGCTGTTCCATCCGGTCCAATTAGCCGAATGCCTAAATCGCTCGTGTAGGTGTGCTTGAGATTCAATACGACGTCCAAGTCCAGAATCGTCGCACTGTCGTTGATATCTATTGCAAATTGATGCACCGAAGCTTGCGAAACGGCATCCCGCAATGTGTACGGACCTTGCAAGGTGTATGTACTTTTAACCGTAGCAGGAGGCGTTGCCGG
>JANODW010000150.1:0-3208 GCA_031412875.1 Pirellula sp.
CTCCTAACGACACCCAGTCCCAGTCCCAGTCTCAGTCTCAGTCCCGGCAAGTCGTCACGATCGATCCGAATCTCATTGTTTTGCAAGCAATCCGTCAGTCGGTTTGGGGACCACCGCTTGCTTGCAAAGTGTACCAACGCAGCCTCGCCTACGATCAGCAAGTGATCACCAGCGGGGAATACAAATCCAGCGGATTGGGGACGGGTCAGTTTCGATACAGCGCACGTGTCTCCTCGGGAAAGACCACGCTCGATCGCATCGAAGTCTCCGATGGCCGATTGATGTTCATGCAGGTCGGGGTCGAAGAATCACCACGCCGCGTCAATCTCGACCAAGTTCGCCAGATGATCGGCAACGCGATCCACCAAGCCAACGAACGCCCGGAAATCAATTTTTATCTCGCCGTGGGGGGCCAGCCCGAGCTGCTCCGAAATTTGTACCATCGCTATTTTTGGTACAAAGCGGAGACGAGGCAAATTCATGGCGTCGATGTTTGGGTGTTGGTCGGACGGCTGAGAACCGATGCTCCCAAGCCAGCCGGAAATGCAACGATCGACGCTCAAAACATGAGTCCCGTCCCACCCGGAACCAGCCATCCCACCGAAGTGCAGTTGACCCTCGGACGCTCCGCTGCCGCTCCTTACTTCCCTTATTTGGTCGAGTATTTCAAGAGGACCAAACGCACCGACGGCCAACCCGATGCGATCGAGCGGTTGTCCGTGTTGGAACATACAGAGCTCACCAGCAACGTCTCGATCTCGGACAAGGACTTCGTGTTCAAGATCCCGGAAAGCGTGGACAAGATCGACGATGACACGGCGCTCTACAAGCCGTCGGCCATCCTGTCCGACCGAAGCATCATCCCCAAGTAGCTGCGAGGCTCGCGATCGAACAATCCGAGTCGGACTCCGATTTCCTGAATGTCTTTACTCGCTTGCTCAATCTCATCAACGCCGTTGACGATCCGTTCGACTTCCGCAAAGAATCCGAGTTCTTCGACGTGGTCCAAAGTGATCGTCAGGCTGCGATGGGAATCTTCATAAACGAATACCTCGCGGGTCTTGGGGACGGTCAAGGCGACAACGAAACCGAGATGCTCCCAGATTTTCATCCAGCCCTCCAAAGTACTCGGTACCATGGGCAATTCAATCTCTGGACGTATCTTGATCGGTCCCGACAAGCGTGGTCCTTTGTAAGTGATGAACGGTTCTCCATTCACCTCGCGAATTCGCAACGCTTCGTCGGTTTCGCGAAAGTCTCGCGATGGATGACGCAGGTAGGTATCGCGGTGCGATTCTCGTTTGACGTAGACAGCTCCTATCTCCTTGAGTCGCAATCGCATGGCGTCGACATCGTGCACACGAAACTTGCATTCGGCTTCCATGGGAGTGTTGCTAGACATCGATTTCCTGGGCCTCTTCGGCGCGGTCCATGATAAAGCGGAAACGGGCTGATGCATCCCTACCCATGAGGTCGTTCATGATCCGATCGGTTTCCAATTGGTCGTCGATCTGGACTCGCAAGACGCGCCGAGTTGCAGGATTCAGGGTCGTATCCCAAAGATCTTTTTGCATCATTTCACCGAGACCTTTAAAGCGTGTGATCTCCGGTTTGCCCCGTTTGCCATGCGACGCCAAGATGCGTTCTCGGTCCTGTTCATCCGCGGCCCAATAGCGATCTTTGCCGATATCGATTCGAAACAAGGGAGGGACGGAGATGTAGACGCGACCATCGTTGATCAGCGGCAACATATGTCGATAGAAGAACGTTAACAGCAATGTGGTGATGTGGTGACCATCCGAATCCGCATCGGCTAGCAAGATGATTCGCTCGTACCGCACTCGTCCTATATCCATTTCTTTTCCGATGCCGCAACCCAGCGCGGTCACGAGATCTTGAATCTCTTTGTTTTCAAGAACCTTTGAAAGCGCCAACGACTCGGTGTTGAGGACTTTGCCGCGAAGCGGTAGGACGGCTTGGAAATTGCGGTCGCGGCCTTGTTTGGCGGTCCCTCCAGCGGAATCCCCTTCCACGATAAAAAGCTCCGATTTGCCACGACCGGACGAGAGGCAATCGCTCAGCTTGCCCGGTAGCATGGCCCGGGAGGTGCTTGTTTTGCGAGAGACCGACTCCGAAGCGGCTCGCGACGCCGCGCGTGCTCTGGCGGAAGCAATGATTCTCGCAACGATCGATTCGGCCACAGAACGATTGCTGTTGAGCCATTGTTCCAGCACCGCCCGAATCGCGCTATCGACGGAGGATTGCATGTCCGGGTTGTTCAAACGCTCCTTGGTCTGCCCTTGGAATTGAGGGTCTGCGATAAAGACGGACAAGATCGCGACCAAGCCTTCGCGGATATCTTCGTGCCCGATTTTCACACCGCGCGGAATCAAGTTGTGGGTTTCAAAAAAATTCCGGACGGCCTTGCCAAGTCCCGCCCGAAAACCGTTCTCGTGTGTTCCGCCATTCGCGGTCGGGATACCGTTGCAATAGGACCGAACATGCTCGTCCGTAGACTCGGTCCATTGGAGTGCGATCTCGATCCGTTCGTCCCCTTCCTTGCGAACGGTGAAGGGGGTCTCATGGATCGAGCGCGCGTTGCGTTGCACCAGTACTTTGGCGAGATAATCGACGATCCCCTGTTCATGAAAGTAATTGTCTTTCTTGCCGGTCGTTTCGTCTGCAAATTGGATCCGAACGCCTCGATGCAAGAAGCTCGTAATCTCTAACCGCTGCCGGATGGTTTCGGCATCGAATTCGGTTTTGGGAAAAATGGTCGGATCGGGCGTAAAGGTAATTGTGGTACCGGTCCCACGAACAGCCACGGTCCCTTTTTGCAGTTTCGTCGTCGGCTTGCCCTGCGCGAATTCCATTTTGTATTGGACCCCGTCGCGGCGAACCACCGCGATCAGTTCTTTGGAGAGCGCGTTGACGACCGATGCGCCTACCCCGTGGAGACCACCTGAGGTCTTGTAATTTTTTCCTTCGAACTTGCCCCCCGCGTGCAAGATGGTCAATACGACCTCCAGCGCGCTTTTACCGGTCTTGGCATGCTTGTCGACTGGGATCCCACGCCCGTTGTCGGAAACGGTGACGGTATGGCCGTTTTTGTGAAGCGTTACGACGATCTCCGTGGCATGGCCGTTCATCGCTTCGTCGACGGAGTTGTCTAGGATTTCCCAGACCAAGTGATGAAGACCGGTCGTGC
>JANODW010000151.1:0-1628 GCA_031412875.1 Pirellula sp.
CTAATCCCTAGCCCGAATTCTCTCTCGAAGCTAGGGCCGGCAGTCACCTCTGCCAGGTGATAGTATCAACCCAATCGATTGCAAAAGGCCTGAGGCTATGCCATTTGTCCCGTTTCTTTTGGTTTGCCTTGCATGTTTGCAATCGAACACCGACACCGTTCTTCAACTCAGATTTGTCGACCCATCAGGACTCCCCGTGCAGGCGAAGTGCATGGATATCCAATATCCCCGATCGATTGCCGAGCCATTTCGAATCGCGGACCGATGGCAATGGGTGCGCGCAGCTCCACGGAGCGATCGCCGACGATTTGCGGAGTCTCCGAATTGCGATGGATGATGAACGAAGTTGCACCTTTCAAATTCCAGAAAGATGGGATCGAACTTCGGCGCTTCGAGTTGTTTGGGAGGGTTCATTCGGTTCGCTCGTGTGCCGCGTGGTAGATCCAGATGGATCGCCCGTGTCAGGCGCTAGGTTATTTGCCGACACGAACGATGAAGCCGTCAACCCAAATGTGATTCAGGAGCCGACGGTGGAGTTCTCTGCGTTTCTAGGGACGACTGGCGAGGATGGATGCGTGACGCTCCCGAATGTCCCGGCAACGACGATCGATGTACGTGTCTTCAGTCCGGATAAATCGATCGGCCGAGGGGAGTTTCGCAAGGACTACGTCATTCAAGCGGGCAAGAGAAACGTGCTTGAATTTCGACAGAAGCCCGTTTCCACTTGCCTTGTATCCGTTGTGGACGTTACCGATGCAGCAGCGCACGAGGGGATCGCAGTTCAATTCTTTTTGAGAGACCGGATCGACAATATCACGGGAGAATCGCGGACGAACGAAGACGGTGTTTGCGAAATCTTGGTTCAGCCAGGCGAATGGATGTTCGCCATCAACGACACGACGCTTCCTGAAGGATACTGCATTTACTATCCTGAAAGGTCTACGAAGTTCAAGGTGGAGCAAAGCGACGAGTTGCAAACAGCGCCTCCGGTCTACATTGGAAAAGGGCAATTGATCGAAGGAAAATTAGTTGGCTTGGACATGAGTGAGATTCGATTCGACTGGATTATGGCTAGAACGAAGGACTTCAGCGAAGCATGGATGGGGCGCGTCAACGAGCAAGGCGAGTTCCGCATCCTGATCCCCAAACATGTCGATTTGGATTCATTGAGCGACTTTTCCATTGGCGCACCTACGAGAGGAACTCTCTCGGTAGAGTCCCGAGCCCCGTGGACGCTCAAATGGTCTCCTCAAGAAGCGTCGAAACGCTGATTTTTTAAAAGCGGCAGGGCTCACGTCCCATGGCCCTTCCTTTCATACCGGAAGTCGCCAGACAGCCGGTGTTGCGGCTAAGCTCGCAATGATTCTTCCCAGGTCTCCACCGGAAAGCTCGAGTGAACTATTCAAGCCATTCATGGCAAATCCGGCGATTTCGAAGGGGGTGTGGGGATCGCAGCCTTTGCGAAACAAAATAGTTCCAACACGCTTGACGTGCATCGGCTTGAGCGATACGAGGGTGACCCTTCGTGGATGGGAACTTTGCGGTTCCTGACGCAGGGAAAATTGATCTTTGACAAAATGGTTGGATTGGTAGATGGCATCTTAAAGTTCATCAGCTCAAGGTTGCAC
>JANODW010000152.1:0-7308 GCA_031412875.1 Pirellula sp.
ATCTTTAAAAAGGAACTTATTGAATTGGGGGGCTCACGTAACAAAGAGAGATCATTGAGTGTCGCGATTGTCTTTTGCGTTCAAGCGGTAGGTGGTAACCCATCGCTCGAGATCATTTCACCTTCGGTTGGTACACGCGGCGAAGCGTTTACAGTCGTTGCGAAGGGGGCTTCACTGAACAACATTCGCAGTGTTGTCTTTTACGAGCCTGGTGTTCGGTGCGAGCGAGTGGAGTCCGCGAAAGACGATCAAGCAACACTACATATGATCGCAGACTCGCAATGCAGTCTAGGGCCGTATGCGTTTCGATTGCTGAGTGACGATGGGTTTTCCGAACTGCGTACCCTGACTATCAGTCCTTTCCCAACCGTCGAGGAAGACAAAGAAGCCGAAACGCAATTGGTCGATGCCAACCGTACGGTTCTAGGAACACTCGAATCCGACGATGTCGACACTTATCAAGTCCGGGTCAAAGCGGGTGAACGTATCTCAGCTGAGGCAGTGGGCGTACGACTTGGAATATTCTTGTTGGATACGACACTAACGCTTCGCGATCCAACTGGCCAAGTAATCAAACGTGTGGATGACACGCCAATGCTCAACCAAGATCCTTCCTTTTCGGTCATTGCATCTGTGGACGGTCTTTACTCCATCGAGATTACAACCGCCGATGGAAGCGCGGACGCGGACAGTCAGTATGCGCTTCATATCGGCAATTTCCCAAGACCCTACAGCGTCTTTCCTTTGGGAGGGCAAGCTGGAACGCAAACCGACATCACGTTTACTTTGTCGGACTCTGACCCAAACGATCGCTTTGCAAAGCGGATGGCATTTGATACAGGGCTGATCGGAACGCGATATGTGGAGCTAAAGGACGGGGATTCGATTTGTCCGTCACCGATTCCGTTTCGAATCAGCACGAACGAGCAAGTGAGCGTCGAAGCTGACTCAACCAAGTTAGAGATCGGTTCGGGAGTTGCTCGGACTAAAAACGTAGTGGGTCGCAGACTGCTAGTTGCGCCGGTGTCGGTGCATGGAGTTGTTCGCGAACCTAATGAAATCGACAGCTTTGATTTTTCGGTCCATGAGAACGAAACGTATTCGTTGGAAGTTTTCGCTTCAAGATTGGGTTCTTTGCTGGATGCGGTTGTTGAGGTCAGAGATCAGGAGGGGCAAGTTGTTTCAAGCGGCGACGATTTCGAATGTCACGATGCGCGATTGGTATTCAACGCTATTGCAAGCGCGACATACACCGTTTCCATTCGAGATAAACGCAAGAACTCCGGCGCAGCGTATTGCTATTGCCTTGAGCTGGCTCCTGTGCAGCGATCGATAGCGGCATTTTTGCCAAGACGAAACAAGCTCTCGCAAGCAGGACAAACGATAATGATCCCCAAAGGCAACAGGTCCTTAGCATTGATGGGGATTCGACGCGATCGAGCGGAGGGACCAGCCATCATGGCGTTTGAAGGGCTACCGCCCAACGTCGCAGTAGATTGCCCTCAAGTAGCAGATTCTGCATTTGTTGTTCCCGTGGTTTTCACGGCTGCGGAATCAACGCCAGTCGTGGGCGCGTTGGTTGCCGTAAATGCTTCGTTGAAAGCTTCGTTGAATCAGTCTTCCTTGACCGGCGGCTTTGAACAGGTTGTCGATTTGGTGGGTGGGCCGGCCGATGCCATCTTCCAACTGATCAAAGTAGATCGATTGGCAGTTGCCACCGTGGATCCCGTACCATTTTCCATTGAATTGGAGGCCCCACAATCGCCTCTGTCTGCCGATGGAACGATGGACATTATCGTTTGCGTCAAACGAGCTTCCGGATTCGAATCGCCGATCGAAGTCACGCTGCCGCTGTTGCCAGACTGGGTGGATTGCCAAGCAAAGACGAGAATTCCGGCGAACGAAGATTTTGGGACCATTACCATCCGAGCCGGACGATACGCCAAGGCCGCAAAGTGGCCACTAGTCGCTGAGGGAGTGGCGGGGCTGGCTGAGAGTCCGGTCAACGCAGCTTTGGGTGGAGGAGCCATGGGAATGCGACCGCGTCGGCAGTCGGCGGTGTCGTTGTCCACTGTCTGTACGTCGCTTCATTGGTTAGCCGTCTGCGATTCACCTGCAAGCGGACTCAGCGATGCCGTGTCTGCTGAACGAGGCTCAGAGATCGACATGGTCTTTCACTTGGAACTTGGCGATTCAATGCCTGAGAGGTTGGTTGCCAGCCTCGAAGGTTTGCCCAATCGAGTACATGCAGCAACAGTTGAGATTAAGCGGGAAGCCAAAACCGTCAGATTTAAACTGAAAATTGACGACGACGCTCCGATCGGAACATTCGATTCGCTTGTCTGTCGATTAAGCGGAACATTAAAGAACCAAAAAGTTACTTACTATGTTGCCCGCAATACAAAATTGATTATTGCAGTTCCAGGCGGTTCGCAAAAGGACCAGTCAGGTCGTCCACTCAGCTCTCTCGATGCATTACGTCTCCGCAGGAAAAAATAAGGATCAGTATGAACGTGTCTCCGCAGAGGTGGCGAATTGAGCTAACCTACGAAATTGTCCAAGGCTTGCAGTCTTGGATGTTTACCGTTGTTCTTTTGCTGGTATCGATAGGGACCGTATTCAGTAACGATCCCAAGAAAATAACCTCGATTCAGGTCGAGCCGGCCGAGATTGAGTTGCGGTCTGCTCGCGATCAACAAGGGGTCGTAGTTACAGCCATATTATCCGATGGTAGCACACAGGATATTACTGGTCTTGCAAAAGCGAATTTTGCGGAGAGGGGAACTGCGAGTGCTACGGTCGAATACATAAACGAAACATTCGTACCGAAGTCTGACGGCTCAACAAGCGTCACGTTTTCTCATGCAGGTTTTGAATGCTCAATAAACATACGCGTATCAGGAGCAAAAGAGCAACCGCCGATCAGCTTTCGGAATGAAGTGCTTCCGGAACTTACTCGCGCAGGTTGCAATACTGGCAAGTGTCATGGATCGGCTTCGGGTAAAGATGGATTTCGACTCAGCCTCTTTGGCTACGATCCAATTGGAGACCAGATTCGATTGACCAGAGAGCAACCGGGGAGACGGGTTCATTTAGCTGACCCCAAACATAGTCTCGTCGTTCTCAAGGCAATCGGTACCGTTCCTCACTCGGGCGGTGGTCGTATCAAGGAAGGAAGTCGAGGCTACGAGTCATTGGTACAGTGGCTGCATGAAGGCGCAAAGGCGGACCGACCAGATTCAGCGGTTCCAATGGGAATCGATGTCTTTCCAAGGAAGTCCGTGTTTGCAGAACAGGAGGGCCAACAAAAGCTAGTAGTAATTGCACGCTACAGCGATGGCACGCAGCGCGATGTGACTTCGATGGCTGTTTTTCTTAGCAATAACGATGCAGCGGCTTCGGTTTCGGAGAATGGACTTGTCGATGCGAACGGCCCAGGTGCTGCTTTTGTTCTCGCCAGATTTGATCAGTTCGTAGAGGGTGCGTCCATACTGGTTCGACCCGATCATGCGTTCACGTATCCAGAACGACCAATCTATGGTGAGATCGATACTCTTGTCGATAATCGCCTCAAGTTCATGCACCTTGCTCCCTCTGAACTCGCAGAGGATGAGCAGTTTTTGCGAAGGGCAACGATCGATTTGGTTGGCCTGTTGCCGACTAGCGATGAATACAACCAGTTCATGCAAGATCGATCTCCCAACAAGCGAGAAAAGCTTATCGATCGACTATTGGATCTTCCCGATTTTCAAGACATATGGGTTATGAAATGGGCTGAATTGTTACAGATACGGACGAACAACGGGGTGAGTCAAAAGGCATTGAAACTATATGACCGATGGCTCCGTGAGGCGGTTCACTCTGGGTTGACTATCGACAAGATCGTCGAGCGTCTCTTGCCCGCAAGTGGTGGATCGCTAGAAAATCCTGCAACAAACTATTACCAAACCGAAACGACCCCTCAATTGTTGGCGGAGAATGTTGCGCAGGTTTTTTTGGGGACGAGAATTCAATGCGCTCAATGCCACAATCATCCATTCGATCGTTGGACGATGGATGACTACTACGGGTTCGCTTCCTTTTTTAGCCAGGTTGGTTACAAGCAAGCAGAGGATCCTCGCGAACTTACCATTTACAATGCAGGCGAAGGGGAATTGCTTCACCCGCTTGGGAACAGACCTGTCACGCCAAAGTTCCTTGGCGCTGAGATGCCCAAGTTGGAAAGTGGCAATGATAATCGCAAACTACTCGCCGAGTGGATAGTTTCCCATGAGAATACCGCGTTTTCGAAGAACATCGCGAACGTCGTTTGGGCTCACTTTTTCGGGATAGGGATCGTGGATCCCGTAGATGACATGCGCGTTAGCAATCCGCCATCCAATCCCGAACTGCTGGCTTATCTCGGCAAGCGGGTTGTCGAGAACGGTTTTGATATCAAGAAGTTGATCCGCGAGATCTGCTTGTCTAGGACATACCAAACTTCGACGCGTCGAAACGAATCGAACAAGTGGGACGAGCGAGAATTTACCCATCAAAAGATTCGACGGATGCGTGCGGAAGTTCTGCTCGATTGTATCACGCAAGCGACGGAAACGACGGACAGACTGCCTGGACTGCCCAGCGGTTCGAGAGCGATTCAGGTCGCAGATGGCTTGGCTGCTCACTATTTTCTAACTACATTCGGCCGCTCCACGCGCACTACGCCTTGCACCTGCGAAGTCAGGACATCGCCGACGTTGTCGCAAGCGTTGCATTTGCTGAACGGAGAAACGACTGGGGGCAAGGTCAAGGAAGGGAATATCGTTGGGCGACTTCTCGACTCCGGCAAATCAATCGACCAGGTCGCTAGAGATCTATACGTTAGGTGTCTGACTCGTCAGCCCACCCATTCCGAGCTGAAATCGATTGACAACAAACTGAGTGACTACCCGAACCCTCGCGATGGTCTCGAAGACCTGTTGTGGGCCATTCTGAACTCAAACGAATTTGTATTCAACCACTGATGAACAATTGTGCTACGTTTCGACAATCGGTTAGCGCGCTTCTCGTTTTGCACGCGATGTTGTACTTCGTAACTCGCGAGACGAATGCGCAAACGATGTCCAGTACCTGTCAGATTCAAATTCGGAAAAAATCTCATTTGACGCTGTTCAGCCTGTCTTGAGGAAGCATTGCGTTCGCTGCCACAACGAAGATCAACCGCGGGGTGATTTGGTTTTGACGTCGCTAGACAAAATATTAGCGGGTTCTAACTCTGGCTTAGTCGTGGTCGCGGGCAAACTCGATGAGAGTCCGCTATACACACTGACTGCTCACTTGGACACACCCAAGATGCCACCCAACAAACCTCAAATCCCACAGCGAGAATTGAATTTGATCGAACGTTGGATCATGAGCGGCTTGGCCGATGAAATGAAGGCCGGGGCTTCCAATCCGCAGGAATCGAGCAAGCAAAAAGACACTTTGAAATCCCAGCAGGAAATGAGCGAATCTCGAATCGTCAGTACTCCGCAACCCGCCTATTCTCCTTTGCGTCCAATTCCACAGTTGTTTGCCGTCCGAGCTATGTCGGCTCACCCAAATGAACCGATAGTTGCAGTGGCAAGTTTGCATCAAGTTGCAATCCTGGATACGAGAACAGCTATCTTTGAAAAGCAAGCCATCGAGATCGGCCAAAGAAATATCTCAGCGCTCCGATTCTCTCCAGACGGAAGATATCTATTGATTGGAGTTGGTATCATTGGAGAGTCTGGCAATGTGCTTGTTTTGGATTTGTCTACGAAGCAATGGTTACCGAGTGTGGGAGAAGAGCCAGACAATATACAGTCCATTGATTGCAATTCGGATGCGAGCCAAATTGCAATTGGAACCACGTCGCGCACGGTAAAAATCTTCGACCGTACGACTCAAAGCGAATTGCACCTTCATCGCAAACACACGGACTGGGTGGTTTCCCTTGCATACAGCTTCGACGGCCTACTGCTGGCGAGCGGCGATCGCTTAGGCGGCATCCATGTTTGGGAGGCTGAATCTGGAAATTTATTTGCCACGCTGCGAGGGCATACCTCCGGCATCTCGGGACTTGCATGGACTTCAGATGGCAATCAACTTATCTCTTCGAGCTTGGACGGCTCGATCCGAGTTTGGGACATGCATACTTTTGAAACGACTAGGCAATTCGTTGCGCACGACCGAGGAGTCCTGTCCCTATCATCTGGGCCGCAAGGAAGCATCCTTTCTACCGGACGAGATGGATGGATTCGACAATGGTCCATGGAATCATCCAAGCCCGAATGGCAATCTCAGCTACCTGACGAAGCGATTGCAATTTGCCGCAACGGTGAGACAACAAAATCGAATGTGTCAATTTGCTCAGATGCCTCGGGAGGACTCTATCTTTTCGAAATTCCGACAGTTCAAGCAAGCGAAAACGTCAAGTGCCAAGCCGTGTCGTTGCCCGTTCATCCCCAGCAACGTGTGTTCGCTACGAATTTGCCCGCAGCGATTAAGCGATCATCGATGGCTAATTCAAAAACTCAATCGGCCGTTCCTAGTGACAAGGGTCTAGTGCCCCCCTCGAATCCAGCGCGACAGTTGGAGGATAGCGAATTACCGGTTGGTTCGGATCTCGAAGAAAGTCGCAAAGCGCTTGCCAGTATCGAGAATTCTCTTGAACAAACATATCGAACGGCAGAGCAACTTGAAGAAGCCAAGGCGAGGCTCAAGCAGATGATCGCAATTCAAGAGGCGAGGCAAAAGCAGGCGGAGCTTCGACGTAAATCTAGTCAGAATTAGAGTTCACGTAGGAATTAATTGTCTTGGCCATGGCGTTTCCTCGGCATTGACGCGCTCGATTGTTGACTTGGTTGCCGCTGCTGGATGTCACGCACAACCCAAGCTACCAATTGCCAGTTACCTCTTTTAAATCAACAAAACCAACATGCGTATCTGTTTTTATGGCGTTATGACAATAGCGTTTCTGCTGGTTGGTTACGACACGCGAGGTGAAGACTGGCCAATGTGGCGGGGACCGCGCGTCGATGGCATCGGTATGGAAAGAGACGCTCCACTTCACTGGTCGGCAACTGACAACATAGCCTGGAAAACGCCGATTCCAGGTAACGGGCGTTCTTCGCCGATCGTTTGTAGAGACAGCGTATTTGTGACGACCGCTTTGCAAGACACGATGAGTCGAAGACTGATTCGATTGAGTCGGGAGACCGGCGCGGTTGTTTGGAGTGTAGAGGTCCATTCTGGGCCAACGGAAAGGCAACACAAGTTTAATACAAGTGCTTCCAGTACGCCCGC
>JANODW010000153.1:0-4404 GCA_031412875.1 Pirellula sp.
CACACTGCGTGACATCACGGCCCGAGAAGCAGCGATGAACAATACCTTGAACCAGTTGAACGGTGTCGCGCCGAATCTGGGAAATAGAGTTAAAGATGTGTTGAGTCCTCTCTTCCAGCAAACGCAGTTCTATCGCCAGACGTTGGCTGAATCGGAAAAGTTGGGGCTCGAACTTGCTCGAACAAACGGCACACGTTTGGCCGGAGTTACGTTCGGACAAGGAGGCGGAGGGCCTGAGATTGGCAGAACGACACAATCGTTGATCTCCACGCAAATGAACCAGCGTACTCAAGAACTGACCACGCGCGGCATCTCGGAACCAAACCGGCTTGTCCCGGCCGCGCAGGCCGCACGCACGCAAGTGATCGGAGCCATTCGTCAGCTTCCGATGACCACTCGCGACGCCGCCGACAAGGTCGTGGCGATCGTAAGCGCAATTCGGGCACTCGCCACTCAGGCTGCTAGACAGGCCCTTACGGCAGGAAACCTCGTTTTGTCGCAAGCGTTGAATTCGGTCGGGCGGGCGCTCGCAGCGGTCGCCGCGCGTTTTGGCGGGCGTCTCTCGACACCGCTCATCATCCTCAACTTGCGACAAATTAAACGAGATTTGGGGATTATTGATGTCGACGACTTTTCGGATGGAGCTTGAGTCACAGATCGATGTAATATGCTGTGAAGAGTGTCGCCCATCTCTTAGATTACAAAATTGTTCAAGTTCTTTGGCCAGTCTTTCGTTACTGGACAGGAACTTTAAATCGAGCCTAGTGTGCCAAGTGATGATTTGAATGGCCGGACTTGTCTCGGTTTATCTGATCGTGCTGGCGTAGTCTAATCGGCTACCAGCCGCCTCAGTCTATCCGATCTAGCCACCATCGAGCAAGCAACAGGCGCCCACTGGCCGACTGGTAACGCTTGCCTGCATCCGATCTAATCTACCTCTGTTGAAAAAGAAAGGACTCCCTAACCGGCAAGGGGGGCTTTGCAAGTAAGGAGTCCATCGAAAGAGTGCGCACGTTGATCGATCTCAGCAATTGGCTGCCCGTATCGAAATTAAACGAACGCTGGCCAGGATAATCGGAAAAACGCAGTTTAAAATCAAGATGGCTTTGAGCAATGGAATCGCTGCAGGAGCTGCTTCATTTTGCAAAGGAGCCGCATAAAACAATCGCTAGAGATGGAGGCTACCCCTCAATACGTTCTACCCCAGGCGCCGACATTTCCACAGTTGAACTAGCCTCGCATCCTGCAGAATTTGGGAATCTAGCTGCTAGGCACAACCTTGTGGAAATCGCAGAAGCGTGACGGAAGGAATCGGACGCTTGCACAATCGACCCAGCGGCAGTCCACGCCACTTTCACAGTCGTTGAGATAGCCATGAATCCCGCCTCAGACCAACCTGTGGAAATGGTGACTGCTCGTCGCTGGCAAAACCGATCCTGCAGGAGTACGACGCTCCGACAGTGGTTGATCTAGTCGGAATCCAGCCTCAGTCCAACCTGTGGAAATCGAAACTGCTGGCTTGCTGGCTAGGCCCATCCTGCAGGAGTACGACGCATCAAAGGTGGATGAGGCGGGGCAATTGACATTCGACATTCCGCCACATCGCGTGGCTATGCAGCATCCTTTCTCTGCATGAATCCTAAACGTCATGTGATGGACGGCACTTTGTTCGCCTGCGTGTCGCGGACAAATTGGTGACAGGGAGTTTTTGCCTACGTTGTTGATGTGGTAATATTTGACCAACATACTGGGAAAAACGCTGTCGAGCCCTCATAGGTCAATTTGCCCGATGAGTCCTCTAAAATATGGGCGCAAACGGTAGATCGCCCCCGTTTGAGCCTATTCCTACTCTTGCCACCAAGAAATCAAACATGGTTGAAGATGAACAGTCCCGGGTTTCCACCGAAAACTCCGTACAGCAAAAAAGGGAACGCGACCCGCATCAAATTTTGGCCGCCCGCATCGCAGGAAGTTACCTGATCGCAGGGATACTCTGGATAGTACTGTCCGATCTCGTTTTGGCGGGCTCCGGAGGTTTTACTGCAACTAGTTTCTTTGTTTCGGTGGGTAAGGGATTGGGCTTCGTGGTGCTGTCGACTGGCCTCGTTTTTGGATTGTGTAGGCGTGAGTACCGCAATTCCGCACGCACTATTGGGCTACTTCGTGCGATTGTCGAGGGGACTACTGACGTTGTATTCGTTAAGGATCGAGACGGCCGCTATTTGCTTGTCAATGATGCGGCAAGGCAGTTTATGGGAAGGCCCCTCACCGAGGTGCTCGGCCGAAACGACCGAGAACTTTTCGGAGCTATCGATGCTGAGCAGTTGATGGCCAACGATCGCGAAATCATGGAAAGCGGTAAGGAGATGTCCCGAGATGAAACGCTCACGTCCGGTGGCGAGACCCGCACCTATTACGCGACAAAGGCCCCGTATTTCGATACGAAGGGAAATGTAACTGGATTGATTGGAATTGGTCGCGACATCACCGACCGCGCGCTGATCGAGTCCGCATTGCGAGAGACAGACGCTCGGCTCAAAGAGGCGCAAAGAATCGCAAAGCTGGGCAGTTGGAGTTGGAATCCTCACACTAACGAAGTGTGGTGGTCAGATGCCGAGTTCGAATTGATCGGCCTGGCACCCGGTGCTGTCGAAGCGAGTCTTGACGCATTCCTTGCTTTTGTACATCCGGATGACCGGCAAGTCGCATTCCCTCGAGTCGAGTCCATGCTTGCTGGTGACAATGAATTTGCCAACGACTTGCGGGTCATCTGTAAAGATGGAACGAGCATTTGGATCCATCGTCAAGCACGCGTTACGCGTGACGCTTCCGGAAAATTGGTCCGTGTGGAAGGGACTGACCAGGATATCACCACTCAACAACACGCTCGGGAGGCAGCTTATGAAAGCGAACGTCGATTACTAGCCGCTGTTGAGGTTGCCGGACTCGGAGTTATCGATGTGGACTATGATCTGCAGATCGCACAGCTCTCACCGCGTGCCGCTGAACATTTTGGGCTTTCTCCGAGCACGACGATATCGAGGGAAGACCTGCATGCACGTTTTCATCCGGCCGATGGAGGGGTACTTTCAAAGGCGATTGAGGACGCACTTGTCCCTGGAGGCTCGGGTTGGTTTTCTTTGGAACACCGTGTCATATGGCCCGACGGCACCACGCGATGGCTGAATGTCCGAAAGCAGATTTCTTTTGCAGAAGGTCGACCGAAAAGCGCAATCGTGGTGACTGTCGATGTGACTGAACGGCGGGAAGCTAAAGCCCGTCTCCGCGAACAGGAAATGTTGGTGCGAGAAGCTACAGAACTCGCGAAGGTTGGCGGATGGGGGTTCGATCCGGTGACCTTGCAATCAGACTGGACGCCAACTGTTTCTAAAATGTATGGCGTCGCTCATGGCTCGGTTCTTTCGATCGAGAATGCCATAAACTACTTCATTCCCGAACACCGCCCTCAAATTGAGAAAGCTCTTGATGCCGCGATTAAAGAGGGAGTTCCACACGATTTGGAGCTAGAGCTTCTCGCGGCCACCGGCGAGAAGAAGTGGGTTCGAACCATCTGTCGGCCGATCGTTGAAAATGGGAAAGTGGTTCGAGTTCGCGGTTCGCTTCAGGACATTACCGACCGAAAGCGTGCAGAGGCGGAACTGCGGGCTAGTGAGGAACGATATCGACTTCTGTTCGAATCGAACCCACATCCTATGTGGGTATATGACGTGGATTCCCTTAATTTCCTAGCGGTCAACGATGCCGCGGTCCAGGTCTACGGCTATACGCGCAGCGAGTTCCTGGCGATGACAATACGCAACATTCGACCTGCCGATGAAGTGGCAAAGTTAGAGTTGGATATTGCTCGAAAAGAACGAGGACTAAGACGTTCGGCTCATTGGAAGCATCGCCGTAAGAATGGCGCCATATTCGATGTGGAAATTTCTAGCCATGACTTGCCGGAAGGGAAAAGTCACTCGCGATTAGTTCTTGCTTTGGATATTACCGACCGAAAGCGCGCAGAGGAAGCGAGGGAGGTGGCGACCCAACGCTTGTTGAAATTTGCCAGCCAGTTGCCCGGGGCAATCTTTCTATACCGTCAACGGTCCGATGGTACTTCTTGCGTCCCATATGCAAGTGATAAGATAGAAACGATTTTAGGGATTCGGCGAGACCTCTTGAACACGGAAAAGATCGATGTCTTCGCAAAGGTGCATTTGGAAGATTACGGCACTGTGATGGAAGCCATTCGAAAGTCAACCCAGAGCCTGACTCCGTTAAGTGGAGAATTTCGGGTTATCGATGACGATGGCACTACACGATGGATTTCATGCGATGCACTTCCTGAGCGTGAGTTAGATGGGTCAACGCTATGGCACGGCTACATGAAGGAAGTTACCGAGA
>JANODW010000154.1:0-2484 GCA_031412875.1 Pirellula sp.
AGCCGCTTGGGCCGATCAAGGCGGTGACTTTGCCGCGCGCAATGGGCATCGAAATGTTGTGAATCGCTTGCTTGCGGCCGTAAAAAAGATTGAAGCCCTCGATCCGCAGCACTGCTTCTTCTTGCAACACTTCTTCATGGATAACCGATTCAATCGCTTGTCCATCGGCTATAGCTTTTAATCTGTCCATAAATTCAATCGATGCATCTCTAAAACTGGCTCCCTTGGAATCGTTTGCGAAGTCTCGCTCTGAGCCAGATCGCCGTGACGTTGAGCAACGTGACAATTGTCAGCAACAGCAATGTCGCCGTAAACACCATCGGCTTGGCGGCTTCACTATTTTGGCTTTGGAATCCGAGCGAATATATCTGAAAACCAAGGTGCATGAAGGAACGTGAGCCGTGAAAAAAGGGAAACTCGAGATCCAGAGGTAGTTCGGTCACCAAAGGAATCGCTCCGACCAACATCATCGGCGCTACTTCGCCTGCCCCGCGGGCCATGGCCAAAATGAAACCTGTAATGATTCCCGGTCGAGCATACGGCAGCACAATGCGCTGCAATGTCTGCCACTTACCTGCCCCACATGCGTACGAGCCTTCGCGAATCGAGTTGGGAACGGCGGCAAGCGCTTCCTCGGTCGCCACGATCACCACTGGCAACGTCAACAAAGCCAGCGTGCACGAGGCCCATAGCAAGCAGCCCTTTCCAAAAGTGGGATTGGGCAAGGATGCTTGATAGAACCCGTCAAAAAATGGACTCTTAACCAAAAGGCACACAATTCCAACCAAACTTAACAACCAAAACAATCCACCAAAACTGGCCAATCTCTTTCTGAACCGCGACATTTGAGCGGGTGAACCAGACGCCATCGCTGCCAAAACGAACGCAATCGTGCCAAACAAGGCTGTACTCGCGAGAGCCACAAACCAAACCGCCGACGGCCATGGCTGAAAGCCGGCTTTCACCGGCCCTCCATCGATGTACCCGCCAATCGTATAACAGAAGAATGACAATCCAAACACTCCGTAAACAATGCTAGGCACGCCAGCAAGATTGTTGATGCTGATCCGGATCACGCTCAGCACCCAGCCTGTCTTGGCATACTCTCGCATATACAGCGCCGCGATCACTCCAAAGGGCATGACTGCGATCGACATGATCAATGTCATGACAATTGTGCCCCATAGAGCTGGAAAAAATCCGCCCTCAATTCCTCCTTCGCGTGGCTGACCAAACAGGAACTCAAACCAACGTATGGCATACAACCGCAATTTGCCTAACCACCCGAGCTGATTGGGTTCCACCATTCGTACAATGTCGGATACCAAAACGGACTTGTCTCTCAACATCGCCACGCGCGTCGCACGCGTGTCTGAATCCTCGGACAACCAATAACGCCGCCTCCCCTCCGCGGAATCGAACACGAGTAGTGACTGCGTGGGACTGAGTAACACCTTTTCACAAACTTTGGCAGCAGACTCACCCAATCCCTGGAGTCCAATGAGTTCGGCCAACTCCGTTCCAATAGTCGATGCAATAATGCTAGGAAAGGAAGCAGGCTGAGATTCAGAATTCGCCTTTTCTAGGCTGGGAAGATCGCCCAGCCAATCCAATGTCGGCAATTGCAAAACGAGAACCTCGGTCTGCAATCCTAGTTCCAATCTGGCAATCTCGAGATTCAGCTCATACTGGACCCGCGAAACGCTATCGGCGATCTCAATCGATCGATCGATCGCCCGCTTGGAAACGGCCGGCAACTCTCCTGCCTTTTCCTGAATCCGGTCGAGCGATTCCGACAGAGGGTTTTTCTGTTCTTCGCAACGGGCTTTGGCTGCTTGCTCCAATTGATTCAGAACGGTCAACGATCTCGCTTCTCCAACCAATCGTTTTCGCCATTCTTGCATCGACCTCATCAACTCAAGCGATGCTGCCTCGGCAATCGCTTTCTCGGTAGCAATTTGAGTCGCTTCGTCAGCGAGTTCCTGCAATGCCGTACGATCTCGGAGCTCTGCTTCCCGGACTTCAATTCTCGCCTTGGAAAGTTGTCGATCCAAATTCCCGAGCCGCTGCTTGGCGACTTCTATCTGCACGATACGCTTTGATTGCTTGCGATGAGAAGCTTGGAGCGCCCTGGCCAGCAAGGAAGGGTCTGTCGTCGTTTGCAACATTGCGTCTGAGGCTGCTGCGGCGCTCAGTTCGCTTTGCCATTGGATCATGAGTTCCCGGCTTACCGATTCCAGAGCCGCCTTCAAAGCTTGTCCGAGTTCGGTCTTAACGCCTACCGCATCGTCTCCAGCGGTGGGCACCGGATCGAGCGTGTCGAGATTGTCCAACAACACCTTCAACGTCGCGTAGCTTGTATCTGTCTCAGGAACGAACGATTGCTCCAACCGGCAAGGGAACCCATAGAGGACTCCCCACTCTCTGCGCTCGAGAAGCCAAATGTCTTTAGGTTGGAACGATCGATTGGCTCGAACACTTGCA
>JANODW010000155.1:0-6170 GCA_031412875.1 Pirellula sp.
GGGAACCATACCGGGGTTCAACACGGCGGCATGTTCAACCCCTTCGGGGTTGGAGTGGCGATATTGCATGTTAACCCGGGGTGCGCTGCGCGACCCCGGGCTATGATGTTGGACTGCTTCGCAGTCACCCGAACATTGCACATCAACCCCAATGGGGTTCTACATCACAGCCCAGGCAACAAAGCAGGCAACAAAGGGCCATCCATCTTTGGAATGGGTTTAAGTCGGTTGACCGCAAAGCTACCTAAGCAAATTGCGTTTCGCACAATGTTCTCTCCGCACTTTCGCAATCAGCTAGCGTCACATCTCAAAAGATTGCCCCACGCGATCTCGCATGAACGGCGAATGGTCTTCTTCTCTTGCCGATCTCGATTTCTCTGATTCACGTACTATCAATCGCAACTAAGAGGGAGCCATTTTCGCAGGGTGGCTCCGGTGGCTGCGATTCTTTGATCGCAATTTGCTAGCTGTCTGATTACAGTTGGACACACGATTCCAATTTCAAAAAACGCCTCGCCGTAAAACTATCAACTTTTACAGCGAGACTTGACTCACGGGACTTATCCTCCCGATTGCCCAACTCCAATCCTGATCATTGCCAGCAGGCTTCGCAAGGTTCGAAGCCATCTTCTTTTCAATGCAGTTGCCTGTGGCATCAGTGCAATCGTTCTTTTACGCCCAATCATCGCGCCCAAGTGTTCTGCAGCAATCAATGCAGACTCGATGCCGCTAGGTTCGAGCGGATACTACGCCGCAAGGAATCCACGCGGAATGCGAACCGAAAATACCGTTGAACAGATCAAGGCCGCTCGAAACGGGCCGAACAACATCGTCGAAGACGGCTCAGAATCAAAGAAGAGCAGCTTCGGCTCACCCTAAGCATTCCCGTTTTGCCCGTTCCCTACGAGGGCTATACAAATCCGCCAAAGTCGCGGCGCACAAAGAAATCTTCTTGCCATCGTTCCGGCTGCTTTGTCTCTTGGGAAGTCGATCCAAAAACGCCTCACAAAAAATTCTGTAGCCTTTTGTGCGGTAACGATTTACGTGCAGCTTGTGCTCGAGTTGAACGTTATTACAAAGCTCGCGGAGCGATCGGAAAGATCACCTCTGCCAATCGCATGAATGTCCTCCTTGCCAAGCCCGGTTCGCGTGCGCAGCTTAGGGCTTTCGAGTCCGTTGTCTTACGCTGTTGAGTCTATGTGACCGGCGAAGAACTCTTCGTGCGGTCGACTGGTTCCAAAAAACGTGCGAGGCCATCCGGCGATGCCACTTCCAACAACGGTTCCAGCAGGGGACTTGGTTCGTTCTTTGCACTTATCCGACTTCGACCTCAGGTTCGATCGCTACAGGCTCATTCAGCCCAAAGCCGATCTGCTCATGGCTCGTTCGTTGGCCAAGTACAGTCAACTTGCACCGGTCGTCTACTGTCCGCTCGAAGGATCGCTGGTACTCGTCGATGGCTTCAAACGTTTACGGGCCGCACGTACTCTCAAAGGGATAACTTCTCTCCAAGCTCGAGTTTTAGAAGTCGATGAGCATGCCGCCAAAGCTGCCATCTTTAATCTCAATCTGGTCACCTCGAAGCCCAATGAGCTCGAAGAATCATGGATCATCTATGCCCTCGTTCACGACGATGGTCTGCCTCAAATTGAGGTGGCTCAAATGCTCGGCCGTCACAAATCGTGGGTCAATCGGCGATTGGCGCTCATCGAACGGCTCACCGCCGAGGCTCGCGAAGCTCTTCGGTTGGGGCTTCTAACACCTACTCAAGCTCGACACCTGACTCAGTTGCCGCGCGGCAACCAAAACGCAGCCATGCAGTGCGCCACCGAGCATGCACTCACGTCGCGAGAACTCTCCGAAACTGTGAAGCTCCTGCAAGGAGCCAGCACGCAAGAGCAATCGCAATTCGTTCTTGAAAAACCTCGTGAAGCCATCCGACAATCGCAAGACCAATACGTTCATCAATGGGATCCTCGAATGAGCACTGCAGGCAATCGAGTGGCAAAACGCTTGGGACTCCTTCTGGATGCTACCACCAAGATGAATCATTGGCTGCGTTTGACTGGCCGAAGTGAACTCCAAGCCTGCGATCGCTCTGTTCTCGCTCCTAGCTTCGTCAAACTCCAACACGAAGCATCGATTCTAACCGAAGCTACAACCGACTTTATCAAGGAAATACAACAACCATGAACATTGATCCTCTGACAAAGAACGACATTATCTCGCGTTGGATGAACCATCAAAGTGTGCGCAGCATCGCCAAAGACACACAAATCGGTCGAAAAACGATCGCCCGCCTTATTCGTCAACATGCAGCACAAACGCAATCCACTCCATCCGATTCAGCTACCGATTCGGCACTAGATTCAAAGCCAGCTTGTTTCGGCCCAGCCAAACTCACTCGCAAGTCGAAGCTCGGTCCGTACCTAGATTCCTTGAAGCAGTTGCTCTCTCGTTACCCCAATATCACCGCTCAGCGAGCCTTCGAAGAGTTATGCAAACTGGGTTTCGAAGGAAGTTACTCCACTCTTCGCACGTTCATGAAGAAGCATCGTTCGAAGCCGAAGGCCCCAGTGATTCGATTCGAGACTCCGCCTGGTGCTCAAGCTCAAATGGATTGGTCGACTTACTCGATCGACTTCACGCAAGAGGGACGTCGTCGAGTTCAGTTCTTCAGCTATATCCTTGGTTATTCCAGGCGGCAATACGTCTGCTTCACCGAACGTCAAGACTTCGAAACGACTGTCCGTCAACATGTCTTCGCCTTCGAGCATCTTGGCGGTGCCGCAGCCACTTGCCTTTACGACAACATGAAAGTCGTTGTCCTTCGCTGGGAAGATGGACAGCCGATCTACAATCCACGCTTCCTATCGTTCGCAACGCATTATGGCTTCAAGCCCTGGGCATGCGAACCGAAGCGGCCAGAAACCAAAGGCAAGGTCGAACGTCCATTCGACTATGCCGAAAAGAATCTTCTCAATGGACGTACCTTTCGGTCGTTAGAGCATCTCAATGAAGTAGCTCGATGGTGGCTTGCGGAAAAGAATGATGTTCGCATTCATGGAACTACGAAACGAACTCCGGTAGAACTTCATGAAGAAGAGAAACCGTTTCTGATCGATCTTCCGGCGATTCGCTTCGACACGGCTCAAGTGGTTTATCGTAGGGTCGATAGCGAAGGCTTTATCAACTACGCAGACAGTCGGTACAGCGTACCATGGCGGTTGATCGGCCAGTTAATCCCCGTTCGAATTCTCGAAGATCAACTAGAAATCTTCAATACTACAATCGATAAGGTGGCCACCCATCAACAGCTTCGCGGCAGACACGAGAAGCAGAGCCAAGACAGCCATCGTCCGCCAAGCGATCATCATGAGCAGCTTGCCATCCTTCGAGAAAAGTACACGCAATGGGGACCGGTGGCCTTGGAGTATTTCGACGGAATCCTACGCAAGTGCCGCAATAGCCGACACGAAGCCCAGCGGATCTTGTCGCTGCTTTACGGCTATCCGAAGAAAGATGGCTTAGCGGCCATACAACGAGGAATTCAATACCACGCATACGGCTATCAAAAGTTAGAGCGGATCTTAGCTCACATTGGAACGCCGAAACCCAGTTGGGAACTCTTAAGCCAGCGAGAACAAGAAGCGTTGCAACGAATCACGGAATCGACGCGCGTCGAAGCTCGATCGAGCAAGGAGTACCAACAACTGTTTGACCAAGAAAGAACTATTCAAAGCCATGACGAAGACTCCCAAAACGAACCCGATTCCAAATCATCGGGAGACGATCTTGCATTACCTGGAAGTCCTGAAAATGAAGCTGAAGGCGGAGCAGCTTGATAGCTTCCTGCAGGAACATGGCAATGGAAAGCTGAGTGTCCTTGAGACTTTAGCCAAGTTCTTAGAGATCCCCGCGCATGCCAGCCAAGAAACGGCCATAGCCTATCGGATCAAGCGTGCAGGCTTCCCGACCGAAGCGACGCTTGAATCCTATGATTGGAGTCGCAATCCGACGACGATCAGGAAAGAGCCATTCTTAGAACTGGCAACAGGCGAGTTCATTCGCAGAAAAGAAAACGCTGCGTTTGTGGGTGAAAGCGGTCTTGGAAAAACACATCTAATGCAAGGGATCGCACGAAAATGTTGTGCATTGGGGTACCGAGTCCGGTATGAAACGAGCGCCAGTTTGATCGAATCATTGAACCAATCCCGCGCGGTGAAGGCTTTAACACCAAAAGTCCGATATTACTGTTCGTGGGACATGTTGATCATCGACGAATTCGGTTTCGACAAATTGGAGCGTAAGGAAGTGCCTGATGCATTGAGTCTTCTTTATAAAGTGATCGATGGTCGGAATCGGAGAAACTCGACAGCGGTGATCACGAATGTGAGCTTCGATGACTGGACGGAGTACTTGGGAGATCCACCGATGACGATGGCGCTCTTAGATCGGGTGGTGGACCAAACGAATCTGATCAAATTCGAAGGGGAGTCGATTCGAGGCGAAGCGTTGAGAAAGCTCAAGAAGAAATCAGGCGGATGAGGATCGACTACGGAGAATTGAAGGGCCGCATTCGATTAGAGGAGTTGCTGAGGCAAATAGGATGGACAAGAACCGAGGGCCGTGGAGATCAACTTCGCGGCCCTTGTCCATTACCGGCATGCTGTTCGAGAGAAGCGAGTGCATCGAAATCGGCGAAGAGATCGTTTAGTGTTCACACGGGCAAAAATGTGTACAGGTGTTTTGACTGCGGTAGCAGTGGAAACGTCTTGGACTTCTGGCAGTCGTACCGACGGCAATCCCTTTCGGATTCAGCCAAAGAGTTGGTCGAATACTTAGAATCAGGCAACCATAGTTGCGTTTCTGAGGCACCACCTAACCCACAACCCACTCTGAACCACCCTGCGAAAATGGCTCGTTCTTAGTTGCGATTGATAGAATAGCACATTGAGTATCAGTCGACCCATGGATGAGGCCGTATTGAACGCTTGAGTGACGCTGACAAAGGAGACCTTGCGTTTGTCGAACGCTTCCATGATGCGCGCGAAATCAATCAAGCTGCGACTGAGTCGATCGACTTTGTAAACGATCACGCAGTCAACCTTTCCCTCTTCGATGTCGGCGAGCAAGCGTCTGAGCGCTGGCCTCTCCATGTTCGCACCAGAGAAGCCTCCATCATCGTATTTACAGGGAATACATTGCCAGCCTTCGTGCTTTTGGCTCTTGATGTAGGCTTCGCCGGATTCACGTTGTGCATCTAGCGAATTGAATTCTTGCTCAAGACCATCTTCTGTGGACTTTCGGGTGTAGATGGCACACCGAACCACTTGCGTTTTTTCGTCAGTTGGTTTAATCATGGTGCGGCTCATTACTTTCCACCTCCGTTGCGTAGGTTAAAAAAGTGGAAGCCGTTCCAATGCTTACCGGTTATGGCTTGCGCTACGGCAGTGAGGGACTTGAAATATTCTCCGTTGTAGGAGAAGCCGACATCGAGCACTTCCACAGAGATGGCCTTGCCTTTGTACGTGCGCTGAAGCTTCATGCCCGAAGGCAGGAAGTCCATTTGCTGGGTTCTTGCAGACAAAGCTTTGGACCGCGTCGGTCTGTCCACAAGTGTTTTTGATTTATGCTGCCGAGGTGGATTCATTCGAATGTTTGCGTCATTGGCAAGTTCTGCGGCGCGCTGTCGCGCTCGTACGGACAGATCGCCTTCTTCGTTCGCTTGCATGCGCCATGCGATACGCTTAATCAGCCATTGCCTGTTGCGATTGTTGGTTGCTTCGGAAAATACTTCTAGATACATTTTCCGCAATTCCTCGGTCGTCATCTGACGCATGGTTGCGGCCTCTTTTTCGATATTCAACATTCGCTTGCTCCGTGGATAGTGAGAACTCTCAAACGCGTAAACGCGCGTGGACACACTGAGCAATGGAAATCAAGAATCATCAAGGTCGTCAGCTAAGGAATCCTCTCTCTTTTGTTCACTTTGAGAGTCTTTTCCGAGTTTGTGCCTTTGGCTCTGACGAAGTCGTAGGAAAGCCAAAGCGAAGATGGCAACGATGGCGTTGTAACGCTGCTTCGGGGACAGTTCTGATGGGTGATCGACTGGACGCATCCGTATCGGGACTCCTGTGGAAGATTTGTGATTGGCGACAAACTGGTTA
>JANODW010000156.1:0-1360 GCA_031412875.1 Pirellula sp.
CTGAATCTACATACATCACAAAGCGTTCGCCGTTTGTAGGCGATGCCACAAAGCTTGTAGCGCCGCGATCAACGATCGAAATCTCCGCTGACGAACCCGAAATCCCCACTCGCTGGGGGCTATAGGATGAGTAGGGTCCTAAGTTCAATCCGAAAACGGACGCATACCCCGAACAGGTCAATGAAGTGCAACTGAAACCGCCCGCAAAATCAATGACCGCGACGTCGGATTCAGACGAATTGCGAAACGTATGGTACTGGCCGCGATAAATGTTGCCACTGCCCCCGACGAAGTAGATTCTTGGCTGCCCTTCGCTAGACGAGATGCCCCAAGAATTCGCGTTAACGGTAATAGAGGATCCAGTGACGGGCCCACTTGCGATAATCCCACAATTGACCGTCAACGAACCGCCTTGCTCATTCGTAATGGATAGATCGCTGGCCGTGTCGAAGCCCATGTATCCTTGGCGGGCTCCGTTTGGTTTAAACCACGCTACATAGCCAGTTGCTGAACCTGCTGCAATCAAAGCGCAGCTGCCAAGGGCAGGTCCCAAGGCCGAAACGGTCATTCCAGAAATCGTGCCTTGGGAGCCAATGTTTCCAGTCGCCCCCGATAGAGTGATGCGGGTCACAAAATCCGAACCGCGAATATTCGTCATTCCATTCAAATACGAATCTGCAGCCACGCTCAGCAATCCAGTTGCAACCATGTTTCCACCAGCGGTAATGTTGCTGGCCGCTTGGAGGTCACCATTGACATAGAGCTTCGAAGGAGGGGTAGGAGTGCCGATGCCGACGTTACCCGTATCTCCTTTGATCACAATATGGTCTTGTGGAGTTGGCGAATTGATATTGGACCTCGCTCCAAGAAACATATCCGAGTGGGCGTAGTTCGAAGCATAGGTTTGAGTTCGAATGTTACCGCTCCAATATCCCGCTTGGCGAAAGTCGACCGAAGCAAGTGCGGGGGATACCAACGATCCAACGCTCGTCTTATTCTCCAAGCACAAACCGGTTCCATCTATCAATCCCGTAGACGCGATAGACGCAACAGCTGAACTCTCCAGCGAGGATCGAACGTAAATCGATTTGGAGTTAACGGATCCATCGCTCTGTAGTAAAAGTATGGATGGGTTTGCGAAATTCGAATCGGTGACTTGGAGCCCGTTCGCAAAATAGGAATACCCGGCGGTGCTAATGCGAGCCGATGGCGTCAGGAGGGAGCTTGAAGCTGTTAATTCGCCGACTGCCAGATTCGCAAGATTTGAGGCGTAGTCTTCGATCCGAACCCCGCCTGCGACCGACCGGATTTTGAGAGGGTTGTACCCACCGATACTCCAAAGTTCCGATCCGGAGAAGTT
>JANODW010000157.1:0-1657 GCA_031412875.1 Pirellula sp.
CGGTTGCCTTTGCCAATGTAGCCAAACACGAGATACTTGAGGTTGTGCTTGACGGCTTGTTCGATCGATTGATCGAGTGTGGTAATATCTGCGGCAGGTTTCGCTTCTCCCAAAATATTCCATTTCAAGAATGCGGAGGTCCCATAGAGACCTTTGTCTTTAGCGATGGGCATCAACTGGTTTGCATCCATGACATCCATCAACTCAATTTGTTTGTACCCTGCACTAGCGACAGCAGCTAGCGTCTTGATCGGGTCCTTGGTCATTTCATTTCGGAGGGTATATAGTTGGATACCGATCTTTGGAAGATAAGTATCGTTTTCGGCGAGAGCCCAGGCCAACGAATGGGTTGTTGGGAGGGCAAATCCAACGGTTGCCGTTGCAGAAGCAGTGGCCATAAAAGAACGACGATCGAGCATCAGAAAACTCCGACTTGAGAGGCAGTAGAGAAAATCAACACGCCTTTGATTAGGCGAGCGGCAGGCTAAATCCTACCAGTTGAGCCTGGGGCGCGGGACGATCCAAGCAGCAAAAAAAATCGGTTAGCGCCTCAGGCTCAAAGATACAATTCCGTGCTTTGTAAACTGCCGATCGCCTAATCGCAACACGGAGCTCCGTTGCCAATCCGGAGGTCGATTTTGTCCTGGCCGACGAGAGCACCATGCGGATGCTTTTCGGCAGCTAATCCATCCAAAATACAAATGAAACCCCAAAGCATAATGCCAAATCAATCGCCAGGAAACTTAATCAGCATCGGTACCGACATCATCGAATGCGTCCGGATTGCACAAATGATTGAAAAGCACGGGGAGGTGTTTTTGCAGCGCGTATTCACTCAGAAGGAGATTGTGTATTGCTCGTCCCGCAAAGCGGCGACTCAGCACTATGCAGGTCGGTGGGCGGCCAAGGAAGCCGTCTTGAAAGTGCTCGGAACAGGCTGGGCCAAGGGGATCCAATGGACCGACGTCGAGGTCGTCAACGAAGTTTCCGGCGCGCCGATGATCAAAATGACAGGCAAGGCGGCAGAAATCGCTAGGGACAGGGGCATTCGCGAAGTGATGATCACCATATCGCACTGCAGAAGTTTTGCGACGGCGTTCGCGACCGGCGTGACTTAGCCCGCATCGCAGCTCGACTACCGATGGTTATTGTCCCACCAAATCAACGCAGCACCCGCGATGACCCGGTAAATCGCGAAGGGAGTGAACCCATGCTTGCGTACCCAAGACATGAACCAAGCGATCACTACCAGAGCGACCACAAAGCTCGCGATGAAGCCAGCCGAAAGGGATATCCACTGACCATTCGTTGGCCAAGGTTCATCTTTGAGGTGCTTGAGCAATTTGTAACTGGCGGCCGCCACCATCACAGGGATCGAAAGAAAGAAACTGAATTCCAAAGCGGCGCTGCGAGAGAGCCCCATCAATTGCCCACCGGCTATCGTCGACATCGAGCGACTGGTACCCGGAAACGCAGCCGCCAAAATCTGGGCCAAGCCGATCGCAATCGCTTGACGCAGGTTGATTCCTTCGAGCGTTGGAGTGGTGACCCGTTGGCTGCAAATCCGATCGATGACCACCATAGCGATCCCACCGACCACCAACGCGATGCCGATCAGACGCAGGCTTTCCAGATTTTCCCCGATCCATTTGTCGAT
>JANODW010000158.1:0-4525 GCA_031412875.1 Pirellula sp.
TTCGCCGGCATCTGCAACGGCGCAAGCTTGTGAAACGGCGCCCGCAAAGGCATCTCCTATCGGCAAATACGGGTCGGTCGGGGCCGTTGTCGGCGCAACCTATCCCGAGCAACTCGTCGCAATGCGTCAACGCATGCCGAACGCTTGGATTCTCATCCCGGGATACGGCGCGCAGGGTGGGTCGGCGTCCGACGTCGTGCACGGGATGGACGCTGAGGGTCTAGGCGCCATTGTGAACAGCTCGCGAGGAATCATTTTCGCCCACGAAAACGAAAAGTACCGATCCGCCAGCAATTGGCAAGCTGCCGTAGAACAAGCGACCCACGATATGATTGCCGCTTTGAAAAATGCGATCTCTTCCCGTTAGCGACTCCCATAGTCGCCTTTCGCTCCGCGAAAGTGAGCGTCTACGGAGCAAACGTAAGCTTATACGGAGCAAACGTAAGCTTATACGGAGCAAACGTAAGCTTATACGGAGCAAACGCGAGCTTTTGCGGAGCAAAAGTCGACACTTTTCGCTTGTCGCAGTTACTTGGCGAGCCGAATCTTTGCCCGAGCTCTCGCAAGTGTCCGCTCCTTGATCGCAGCCGACTCAGGTGAATTCGAAACGATCGTCATTGCCGTGTTTAAATCGGATTCGGCTTCCTTCCGATCGATCTGTTCAGGCTTGAGGAGTCGGTCGGTCAAAACATAGACCCCTTCGCGGGTCACTTGAACGAACCCGCCATCCACAAACCACTCGGTAACACCGCTATTGAGTTTGATCTTCATGATTCCGAAGCCGAGCCGTCCAACCATCGGTGCGCGACCGGACTGGATCCCAAGTTCGCCGTCAAACATGGGAACGATCATGGAGTCGCAAGTTGTATCCAGTTCTGTTTTCTCTGGCGTAACAACGATGCAGTGTACTTTGTTTTCGGTGCTCATGCTTACTTCTTACCTTGTTCGGCCATCCGCTTGGCTTGGGCTTCGACTTGATCGATTCCACCGACGTACATGAACGCTGCTTCAGGGAGATGGTCCCACTTTCCATCGCAGATTTCTTCGAAGCTGCGGATGGTCTCGGCCAAGGTTGTGATCTCACCTTTCTTACCGGTGAACACTTCTGCAACCAAGAACGGTTGGGACAGGAATCGTTCGATGCGTCGAGCGCGTTTGACGACTGTCTTGTCAACTTCGCTCAATTCGTCCACGCCGAGGATGGCGATAATGTCTTGCAATTCGCGATAGCGTTGCAGTGTCTTCTGTACGCGTCGAGCGATTGCGTAGTGGCGTTCTCCCACGATCGCCGGGTCCAAGATTCGAGAATTGGAGGCCAGCGGATCGATGGCAGGATAAATTCCTTTTTCCGAGATGGATCGCTCGAGGTAAATAAAGGCATCGAGCTGACCGAACGCTGTCGCCGGGGCGGGGTCGGTCGGATCGTCCGCAGGAACGTAGACTGCTTGCACCGAAGTGATCGCTCCCCGTTTGGTCGACGTGATGCGTTCTTGCAACGCACCCATTTCGGTCGCGAGCGTAGGTTGGTAACCCACTGCAGACGGCATACGGCCAAGCAACGCGGATACTTCCGAACCCGCTTGCGAGAATCGGAAGATGTTGTCGACGAACAGCAATGTATCCTTGCCTGTGGAATCGCGGAAATACTCAGCCATGGTTAGAGCGGAGAGGGCAACTCGGAGACGGGCTCCTGGTGGCTCGTTCATCTGTCCGAACACCATGCACGTTTGTTCGATAACCTTGCGGCCTGTTTGACCGATTTCGGTTTCTTGCATTTCCAACCACAAGTCGGTTCCTTCACGGGTGCGTTCACCAACCCCTGCAAACACCGAGTACCCACCGTGCGTGCTCGCCACGCGTGCGATCAACTCCTGCAGAATAACGGTCTTACCCAAACCTGCACCACCGAACAGACCAGCTTTACCACCGCGAACGAATGGCGTTAGCAAATCGATAACCTTGATGCCCGTTTCGAACACTTCGGTGTTGGTGGAAAGTTCGGAAACTTTGGGCGCTTGTCGGTGAATGGCCCAATGGTCGTCCGCTTGCACAGGCCCGCGCTGGTCGATGGCTTCGCCGAGAACATTGAACACGCGTCCGAGCGTCCCGATACCTACAGGCACCGTCACTGGTTTGCCCAAATCCACGCACTCCAACCCTCGCATGAGTCCGTCGGTGCTACCCAAAGCGATGCATCGGACACGACCGCCACCAAGGTGTTGTTGCACTTCCGCGGTCAGATTGATTTTGACTCCCTTTTTTTCGCTTTCGATTTTGACCGCGTTATAAATCGCGGGCAAGTTGCCTTCCGAAAACTCTGCGTCAAACGTCGAGCCGATGACTTGGCTGACTCGTCCTATGTTTTTTGCAGTACCGACGCTCATTTTTGATTGCTCTCTTAAAAATGTTGGACCGCCCGAAGTCGTTGCGAATTGGGCGCTGGAGGGCCAGATAAATTATTGGTGAATGGGTTTAGGTATGGTTTTCGTTTGGGAAGCGATCTAATGTTCAGGTCGCCGCCAACGCAGTGCTCGTTTGCCGCCCGGTAGGCGAATGATTTTAGCCTAGGGCTTCGACGCCACCGATGATTTCCATGATCTCTTGAGTAATCTTGCTTTGACGTGCGCGGTTATAGGTTCGCGAAAGGGATTTGATGATGTCGCCAGCGTTCTCTGTTGCGCTCTTCATTGCGATCATACGAGCGATCTGTTCGCTGACGGCCGCATCGAGGAAACACTTGAACAACCGCGCTCGGAAACTCGCTGGGACCACTTCCTCGAGGATCCCGCTTGCCGATGGCAAGAACTCATAGTCGTCGCGGATACCGCCCGTCTTGACCGGTTCGCTGGAGGCATCGCTCGCTGAGGGAGCCAGCGTTGCAAAGGGAAGCAAAGTCTCGACCACCACAACCTGCTTGGAGATGGTCAAGAATTTGGTGTAAGCAACATCGACGCGATCGATTTTGCCTGTGATGTACCGTTCGATCAATTCATCTGCGATCTTGGCGACTGCTGCAAACGCAGGTTGGTCATCGAATTCGGTATAGGTTTTTTCCAAAGGGACGCCGGCGAACCGCAGGGCGGAGATGCCTCGCTTTCCGCTAGCACGCATTTCCCCCGATTCGATTTCCTTTTTGATTTCGTTTCTTCGGAGCATTGCTGCCCGCACTACGGATCCGTTGTAGCCACCGCATAGCCCTCGATTGGCTGTCAAAACCAACATGTCCATCGATTTGATGGAATCGTGGGCTGTCAGCAACGGATGGGAGACATCCGTACCGCTCTTGGCAATATCCTGGACGATGGATGTGATCCGTTTGGTATAGTCGGTCGCTGCGGACGCCCGATCCATGGCCTTCTTGAATCGCGCAGTGGCGATCAATTCCATAGTCCGCGTAATCTTGCGGACGTTCTTAACCGACTTGCGCCGCTTGTCGAGTTGACGAATGTTTGCCATAGCTCACGTACCCTTCACCAAACGTTTAGCGGAACGAAGCCTTGAAGGACGATATTACCGACTTGATCGCTTCTTCGATCTCAGGGGTCAAGTCAGCTACTTCGCGAATCTTGACGAGCAGGTCAGGCTTGCGGTCACGCACGAAGCTGAGCAGTCCGATCTCGAAATCGCGGACGCGATCGACAGCGATTTCGTCGAGGTGTCCACGCGTGCCCGCATAGATGCTGATGATTTGCTCAGCGACGTCCATCGGTTGGTATTGCGATTGTTTGAGCAACTCGACCATGCGATAGCCACGGTCTAGTTTCGATTGGGTAGCTGGATCGAGCTCGGTGCCCAACTGAGCGAACGCTTCCAATTCTCGGAACGAGGCCAAGTCCAATCGCAAACCGCCCGCCACCTTTTTCATGGCTTTGATCTGGGCGTTTCCACCCACGCGGGAGACAGAGATACCGACGTTCATCGCAGGGCGAATACCGGCAAAGAACAAGTCGGGTTGGAGGTAGATTTGCCCGTCGGTGATCGAGATCACGTTGGTGGGAATGTAAGCGGATACTTCGCCTTCGAGGGTTTCGATGATGGGGAGGCTGGTGATCGATCCGCCGCCGAGCGCTTTGGAGAGTTTAGCGGACCGTTCGAGCAGACGGCTGTGGCAGTAGAACACGTCTCCAGGGAAGGCCTCGCGTCCTGGCGGTCGTCGCATCAAGAGGCTCAATTGGCGATACGCCACTGCTTGCTTGCTCAAGTCATCGTAGACGATCAACGCATGACCGCCATTGTACATGAAGTGTTCGGCCATCGCCGTCCCCGCGTACGGAGCGACGTATTGGAGCGGGGCTGGAGCGCTCGCACCGGCCACGATAACGGTTGTGAACTCCATCGCGCCGTTCTTTTCGAGAGCGTCGATGACCAGTGCAACCGACGAGTCCTTTTGACCGATAGCCACGTAAAAGCATTTTACCCCTTTGCCCTTTTGGTTCACGATCGCATCGATTGCGACAGCGGTCTTTCCAGTCTTTCGGTCACCGATGATCAGCTCGCGTTGTCCGCGTCCGATCGGCGTCATCGC
>JANODW010000159.1:0-10327 GCA_031412875.1 Pirellula sp.
CGCAGCGACAAAACGCAAATCAGGCTGGATTTGGCCCGAGTGAAGATCGCAAAAAAACTGCAAATGGGTCTCTTGCTAGCAGAAAACTGCTATGCCATCCGCCAAGTCATCGTCGGTTTGCATGCCGAACAAATTACTTTGGCAATCGGGAGGAAGGAAGCACGAACGTGTGCGACCAAAAACTTTCCGTGGATGTCACATGGCGACAGCGGAAGGATTGCGCTAGGCATCATGCAGGAGCAGTTAACGGATGAACCTACAAATCGCTCCGCCACATCCTTCGCTTTGACAAGAAGTTTGGCATCAGATTCTTCGCGTGTCAAGCGGGAAATCGCTATATCTAGGACAAACCGCTTTTTTTGATGTTTTTGCCAAATTGGCCTGAATGAGAGTAATCGACACAACCGATGCGATTGATACGACAGGTTGTTCGGCATTTCGACCGAACGCTGCTGCGTAGTTGAGGACTGAGATGTTCAAGCATTTGAAAGCTTCAGATTTTTTCGCCCGAGTACTCGCGGCCTTCATCGCTCTGACCACCTGCGGTGCGGCCAAGCTATCGCAAGGCGCTTTCATCGAGCGCGAAATCGCTTGGACCGAAGACTACGAATCGGCCATGCAACGCGCGGCCGCTACCAATAGTGTCATTCTCCTGCATTTTTACGGTGACTATTGCCCGCCCTGCAAATTGCTCGATAAAAAAACATTCCACGACCCAGCCTTGGTTTCGACCATCAACGAAAATCTTGTACCGGTCAAAATCAACGCCGATCGCAGGCGAGAGCTAGCTCAAAAATACCAAGTCACGCGATGGCCTACCGATATCTACCTTTTCTCCAACGGCGATGAAATCTATCGCGGTGTCAGCAATGCAGATCCCGCCGTCTATTGCAAAACAATCGAACGCGTTGCATTGCGGCATCGAGACTGGACGGCGGAACGCAACTCCACCGCCAAAGCCAAAGAGAGAAGGCAGGACCGTGCCTTGGCTGCCAACACACCCCAAATCCAACAAGCTCAACAAGCCCAACAATGGAACTCGGGAACCTCCGGGCGTTCCGTCCGCACCCAGAATGCAACTTGGGCCAATACCCCGGAACCGACTCAGGACGTCGCGATCTCCGAACGACCTATCGTCCGTTCGACCTCCCGCGTCATCAACAATCCTTACTTGAACGACCAGCCACTCGTGGTCCCACCTGCTGTCGCCCCCGACAAACCCACCTTGCCGAGCTCCAACGCTGCACCGAATTACGCTTCTTCGCAAACCTATAGCCCGTCGCTCAACGCCACAGTCAACCCGCCTACCCAAGCCGCGCCGATTGTGAACACTGCGCCCTCTCGCTCCACCCCACCGCCACGCGTGGAAACGCAAACCCCAGTCACTCTCCACAACGCCCCACCGATCCCAAAACTCGAAGCCCAATTCGCAAGCGCTCCGCAACAGTCAAGCTTGCGGCCTTCCTCGAATGTCGCTGAGCCCAAACAGGATGAACTGTCCAAGCCAAGCCCGACCGCTGCGAACCAACACGTCGTGGCTGAGACGATCGGATTGGGTGGCTTCTGCCCTGTTACTCTCATCGAGTCGCTCGGCCAACCCAACGCCAAAGGCTGGGTCGAAGGCAAAAAGTCATGCGCTGTACGACACCGTGGACGGATCTACTACTGCGCAAGCGAGCGGGCGAGACAAACCCTGATTCGCGATCCCGATCGATACACCCCGTGCTTGAGCGGTTTCGATATCGTCCAATTTTGCAAAGAAGGTGTCTTGCGCGACGGCAAATGCGAGTACGGTTGCATCCAAGAAGGGACGCAACGTGTCTTCCTCTTTGAGAACAAAGAAAACTATGACGCGTTTGCTCGAAACAGCCTTCATTATTCGCGTTTACTCGAGAGCGCTGAGCCTGAACGCATTGCCAACGAATTGAACGGAAATCAAATCCGATAGATCTCCATGTTTCCAAGCAAACCATTGAACCGAACCAAATCTATGAATGCTAGAACGCCTGTAGCAATCTCTCGCCGATCGCGATCGTATCGCTCCTTATGGGTCGCAGGACTCGCTTTGGCAACCTGCCCTTGGAGCACGCTGATGGCGCAGCCAAGCCCCAACCAAACCGGCATCGACGACGGAGCCGTTTACTGGCCTCGGTTGGACTTCGTAATTCCCTTCAACATCGATGCGGCAGGCCAGTCACCTCGCGAAATCCAATTGGAATGGTCCGAAGACCGAGGCAGGTCTTGGGGATTGTATTCCAGCGGAGATGTGAGAACCAAACAATTTCATTTCAAAGCAAAAGAAGACGGCGAGTATCGCTTTCGACTGAAAACACTCGACAACCAAGGCCGATCTTTTGACAACCCCGGCGAACCCTTGAAAGTCATCGTCGACACAACCAAGCCTGAAGCCAAACTCCTGGTCGATATCGATCCACGAGGTACCATGATGGCTGAGTTCGAACTGCTCGATCCTGCCATCGATGTCTCAACCATCAAACTCGCCTACCAAACCGAAGGCCTCTCGCAATGGCGAGAAATTGCGATCGATGTGCGTCCGGGCGAAAACCCCGCCGCATGGATCGGTTATGGCTCGTGGAACCTACCCACAGGTACCCGGCAACTGGTAGTTCGGCTGTCCGCCAAAGACAAAGCAGGCAATTCCGTGGAGGAGACGCGATTGCCGCAACTCCCTCGATCGGCTGCCGCACAAGGAAACCTGCAACTTGCCAGCGGAAAACCCCGTGACCTCGGCGCACCACCCGCGCGATCCAACGGCCAACCGATCGGAAGCGGCGTTGTGGATTTCGGCCCCGAATCGTTGCCTAAAGTCGAGGTGTTAGGAAAGTCCAGAACTAGACCGGCGCTTGACCACGAAAACTCGCCTCCCGTTGCCGCACCCCAGCGAACACAAACACCGGCGCAACCGTTTGTTCAACCGCCAAACGCGCACGCAGGGGTCCTTACAAGCCCGCCTCCTACGCAGCCCTATGCGTATGCCAACCCACCATCGAACCTGGACTCCGATCGCACGGGAACGGAGTCGGTCTTCGTCGCCAATCGCGCTCTGAACCCGCTCCCAAAACAAGATCCTGCGAAAAGCGATTCGAACCTAATCAAATTGCCCGTTCGAGAAATCACCGACCAAGAGCTCGAACAATTCCGTTCAAATGGGCCCGTCAATTTGGTGACGAAACGAAGCGACCCAACCGCCCCACAAAACGTTGGAATCGAACTCCCAGCCACTCCTAGCAATTTGCTTGCAACGGACCCGAAAGCCACTCGCATCGCGAATCCATCCCCATTTCAAAGGGATATCAAGCCGCTTTACTGCAACAGCAAAGCCTTCAGTCTAGACTACAGCATCGATAACGATCCCGACTCCCCCGTATCAAGCGTGGAACTGTGGGGATCGTCGGATCAAGGCCAGTCGTGGCACTTGTGGGGACAAGATCCAGACCGGGAAAGCCCATTCGACATCGAAGTGGAATCGCAAGGACTCTTCGGTTTTCGGATGGTAATCGTCGGGGCAAACGGATTGGCTTCCAATCGACCTCGCAACGGCGACAACGCCGATTCATGGATCCAAGTAGATACGCAAGAACCCCAAGCTAAAATCATCAGCGCCCTTTACGGGAAAGGGAAAGAGTCGGGCTCGATGATCATCGAATATCGCGCTGGCGATGACTATTTTCCAGAACGACCAATCACACTCTCCTATTCACCCTCCCCGAATGGACCGTGGACCCAAATCGCGACTGGTGTCAGGAACAACGGACGATTCGTTTGGCCTGCAGACCCAGCCCTGCCGCCATCGGTCTACTTGCGAATCGAAGCCAATGATGCAGCCGGCAACGTCGCTGTCGACCAATTGGATCAACCCATCGATGTCGAAGGACTCGCGCCACGCGGTCGTATCCAAGGCTTTCGTCCACTCAAGTAAGAACATTCCTAGTGCGAAGGATTGCAAGTTTCATTGCACTGCGCAATCTAGTTACCAGGCTCTGCCTGGTAACTCAATGCAAGCGAGGCTCCGCCTCGCCGAAATGCGTCCTAAGTCTGTGAACTCAGGAGGCAGGAGCCTCCACGGCAGTGCGTTCCCAGGCAGAGCCTGGGAACGAGGAGTGCGAATAGTCCCCTGTGCAACACTAATTCCAAGCAGTGGCACCAGCTTGTTGGCAAGTAAGCAAGTCGCGCGCGGCTAGCTTCTTGCTTTTGGATACGAACCCAAAAAATCTAACCGAATCGCTGTCTTGGAAAGCGAGTCCAACGCAGAACGCACATTCGTCTGCGATTCGTGCCCTTCCAATTCGACAAAAAAGAAGTACTCATTCTGTTGACCAGGAACCGGAAACGACTCGATCCAAGTCAGGTTCAGCGAGTTGTCACGAAAGAGAACCATCACATCAGCCAATGCTCCCGGCTTGTGCGGAACTTGAAACATGATCGAAGTCTTGTCGTCGCCAGTCGCTGGTACCGTTTCGTCACCAATGATTGCGAACCGAGTGATGTTGTCCTGGTTGTCCTCAATCGATTCGGCGATGATGTCCAGTCCGTGATGCAATCCTGCCTCGCGGGATGCAACCGCTGCCGCGTTGGCAGTGCTCGATGCAATCTTGGCCGCAATCGCCGTACTGGCGACTTCTACCCACCGCGCTTCAGGCAAATGACTCGATAGCCAAGCACGGCACTGCGATAGCGCTTGCGGTTTGCTGTACACCTCGCGAATGTCCTTGCGCTCGCACTTGGATAATAGGTTGTGGTGGATCGGCAACAAGATTTCGCCGCAAATACGAATCGGCTTGCGGATGAACATGGTCAACGTATCAACGATGCGTCCATCGGTGGAGTTCTCAATGGGGACGACTCCATAAACAGAATGGCCACTCGCAATCTCTTCAAACACGGCCCCAATCGTGCTCACGGCGAGCAACGATTCCGTAGAACCGAAATATTTCGCCGCCGCCGAATACGAATAAGAGAACTCGGGCCCCAGATAGGCAATCGTGCTGCGGCGAATCGCCTTCTGAAACGTAACTCCCGCCATGAACCGCCGAACTTGCTGCTCAAAGCCGTCGCCGGTCGGGACGATCATCGGTGCCGTTGTCTCCTGCGCGGTTCGTAAACTTAGGCGGCTTTCCCCGCTGGCTACGAGCTGCTCTTGCCACTGAGTCAGGAGCTCACAGCGAATGTTGGCCAATGCCACAATTTGATTGTCGATTTCGTTGAGTTTGTCGAGCAATTCCTGTCTCCTAACCTTGGGGGTTGTCACTGTGCAAGTTCTGTCAATTTGGCGTTCCTGAGACCAAAACCAACCGTCTGCCCAGTCTCTCGGAATTTTTTTTCAAGCCGTAAGTTCTTTATTAAAAGGAGTTTGCGAGCAACTCCTGAATTTTCAAAATTCCTTGGTACACCGATTGCATCTGCCGACCGCGTAGTCCGCCAAGACTACTAAAATCCATAACGCGCATCCACACAACCCATCCTAACTTAGAGGAATAAAACATGGCATCAGGCGAAAAAATTATTGGAATCGACTTAGGGACGACCAACTCGGTGGTGGCTGTGATGGAAGGGACCGAGGTCAAAGTCATCCCCAACGCCGAAGGGAATCGACTGACGCCGAGCGTCGTTGCATTCACAGACAAAAGCGAAACGATCGTAGGCGAACCCGCTCGACGCCAAGCGGTAACCAATCCGCGACGAACGATTTTCTCGGTCAAGCGATTCATGGGACGACGTCACGCAGAAGTCGAGTCCGAAGAAAAGATTGTTCCGTACCAGGTTGTGGGTGGTGCGAACGAGTACGTCAAGGTTCAGATTGGCGACCAACAGTTCACCCCGCAAGAGATTTCGGCCAAGGTTCTTCGCAAGCTCAAAGAAGCCGCTGAGTCTTACCTTGGGCACCGCGTCAGCAAGGCCGTCATCACTGTACCGGCTTACTTCAATGACGCTCAGCGACAAGCGACCAAGGATGCAGGCCAAATCGCCGGCCTCGAAGTGGCGCGGATCATCAACGAACCGACTGCTGCTGCACTTGCCTACGGTTTGGATAAAACCAAGGACCAAAAGATTATTGTGTTTGACTTGGGTGGCGGTACCTTTGACGTATCGGTCCTCGAAGTTGCCATGAGCAATGACGATGAAAACAACAGCAAAGTCTTCGAGGTTATCAGTACCTCTGGCGACACGCACCTGGGTGGCGATGACTTTGACCAAGCCCTAGTCAACTACGTTGCCAATCAGTTTGTCAAAGACACGGGACTGGATCTGCGCAAGGAGCCAATGTCCTTGCAACGCCTGCAAGAAGCTTGCGAGAAGGCAAAGAAGGAACTTAGCAGCCTTCCTCAAACCGACATCAATTTGCCATTCATTACCGCCGATGCGTCTGGCCCCAAGCACTTGCAAATGACGATCACTCGAAGCACTTTCGAAGGGCTCGTCGATGACTTGATTGAACGTTGTCGCAAGCCGGTTCTCCAAGCCCTTCAAGATGCCAAGATGAAGCCTTCGGATATCGACGAAGTAGTGCTGGTGGGAGGGTCAACACGCGTGCCAAAGGTACGGCAAATCGTGAAGGACATCTTCGGCAAGGAACCGCACCAAGGAGTCAATCCGGACGAAGTGGTCGCTGTCGGTGCCGCCATTCAAGGTGCTGTCCTCTCCGGCGATCGTCGCGACGTGCTCCTGCTCGATGTGACGCCATTGACCCTGGGCATCGAAACCGAAGGGGGTGTGATGACCGCCTTGATCGAACGAAATACGACCATCCCAGTGGAAAAGAAGCAAACCTTCTCCACAGCAGCCGATGGACAGACTGCGGTCACGGTAAGCGTTTTCCAAGGGGAGCGAAAAATGGCCCAGCAAAACCGATTGCTCGACCAATTCAACCTCGAAGGCATCGACGCTCAACCAAGAGGCGTGCCGCAAATCGAAGTCAAGTTTGATATCGATCAAAACGGCATCCTCAACGTTTCCGCCAAAGATTTAAAGTCGGGCAAACAGTCGAGTGTCAAGATCGAACAGTCCAGCGGTTTGAGCAAAGACGAGATCGAACGCATGCGCCGGGAGGCCGAATCGCACGCGGACGAAGATCGAAAATTCGTGGAAACAGCCGAAGCGAAAAATCGAGCCGAGAACACGATTCACGGGCTTGAAAAGGCTATCAAGGAGCAAGGCGACAAGCTCAGCGATTCCGATCGCGAACCACTTGAACTGGCCATCAAAAAAGCTCGCGATGCGATCCTTACCAATGACGCGGCCGCGATCAAAGCGGCAACGATGGAACTCGACCAATCCGCCCAAGCTTTCCGTTCGACCCTAGGCGCACAAGCTGGTGCAGCACCTGCGGGAGAACCCGAAAAAAGCGGCAGCGACGACGATGCAATCGACGCGGAATTCGAAGTAAAGAAGTAGCGATCGCGATTTTTCCCAAGCGGCAAGTCGCAGGCCAAATGGCGATTACTTTAGCGGAACGGCGCAAGCCGTCCGGTCGGGACCTGAAAAAATCGCCGTGATCTCAGCCGTGACACCGGAGGGCTCGCGCCCTGCCGCTACTGTTGGGAGTGCGATCTGCCTCTTCCGATCAACCAATGGCATCCACAACCACCCCTCGGGGTGGTTGTGAACTTGCTCGCCCCCGTTGGCGTATCACCTCGGTTACCATTGTTTTCGGCTCGGCCGTTCCGAAAATAATCCTTCCCTAATACGAGGTGAACCATGGCACTGTTCCGATTGTCTGCTGCCCCAACGCGATATCTCGGGCTTTCACTGGTTCTGCTGCTCGCCTCTCTCCTTGGTTGCAATGGCTCCGATTCCAGCAAAACCACCAGTTCTACTAGCGTTCGCACGGACGAACTGCTCGGTTTAAATCTGGTTCAAGAGCATGCAGAAAGCCGTGAGGCCTACGACCCCATCGAAGAAAACAATTTTTTCCCAACACTCTCGCAACCCCAGTCCACCTTTGCCATCGATGTCGACACTGCCTCTTATTCCAACGTGCGGCGCCTGATTCGCAGTGGGGTCAAACCACCCAAGGGTGCCGTCAGACTCGAGGAGCTCGTCAATTACTTCCCTTATGATTACAAAGCCCCGATCGGCGACGCTCCCTTATCTGTAGCGGCCGATGTCGCTGACTGCCCCTGGGCTCCTGGGCATCATTTGATGCGCATTGCGATGCGTGGCAAGTCGATCGAATCGGTGAATCGCAAGGCATGCAATTTAGTCTTCCTTTTGGATGTTTCTGGTTCCATGCAGTCCCCCGAAAAACTGCCACTTGTCAAATCCGCCCTCAAGCTTTTGCTTGGCGAATTGAAAGGAGACGATCGGATCGCCATCACTGTTTATGCTGGCAGCAGCGGAATGGTGTTGGACAGCACGCCTGTTTCCGACTCGAAAAAGATACTCAGCGCGCTGGACAAACTGGAAGCAGGCGGATCCACCAACGGTGGTTCGGGAATCCAATTGGCCTACAAAGTCGCTCGGGCGAATCGGGTCGATGGGGGCGTCAATCGCGTCGTACTGTGCACAGACGGGGATTTCAACGTCGGTATCTCCAGCGATAGCGCGCTCGTGGATCTTATTCAAGCCGAAGCGAAAAACGGGGTCTTTCTGAGCGTGCTCGGATTTGGCGAGGGCAACCTGCGAGATAGCACCATGGAAAAGCTTGCCGACAAAGGAAATGGCAACTACGCGTACGTCGATTCGCTCATAGAAGCAAAAAAGGTACTTGTTCAGCAATTTGGAGGAACGCTGGTTACGATTGCAAAGGATGTCAAAATCCAAGTGGACTTCAACCCGAATCATATCGCGTCGTACCGATTGCTCGGGTATGAAAATCGGAAACTCGCGAACGAAGATTTTCGCGACGACAAGAAGGACGCCGGCGAGATCGGAGCTGGACACACGGTCACGGCATTTTATGAATTGGTCCCCGTGGGTTCCCAGACGCAAATGGCTCCCGACCGACGACCGGAGTTTGTAGAGCAAAAGCCGTCCGCTGCGTCTGCATCCAATACGATGTTTACGGTCAATCTGCGTTACAAGAAACCCGATGAGGACAAGAGCCAAGAGTTTCAATTGCGGATCGCAAACGACGCGCCAAAAACGCCAGCATCTTCTGATTTCCGATTCGCTTCGAGCGTTCTCGCCTACGGCATGCTGTTGCGAGAAAGTCAGTACCGTGGTCAAGCCAACTGGGACTGGGTAATCTCCACCGCGAAAGAGAATACCGGCACCGATCCCAACGGGCTCAGAGCAGAGTTCGTTCAACTAGCTATGTCCGCAAGTCGCTTGGACAAATGAGCAACCGACACGTTTAAGCGATAAGAGTTCATTGATTCAGATCGCTTACCTTTTGGGTTCTCCGTCTCTTCGATCAAAATACGGTCCCATGGAACCCCTTGGAGTCAGGGTAATTCTCTAACCATAAAAAGGGCGACTTTCTCACTGTTTTTGCAAGCCCGTGTCGCTGCCAACATAACTGGGATGACTAACATTTGTCTACAATATTCCGGCCGAGCCACCGCCTATCGTTACGCTTCGCCTTTGCAGAAGTCCCCGTTGCCATCGCTTTCAACCCATCGGTTTTGAATGAGTTCATCTATGTCGCATAAGATCCATATTGTTGGCGGTCCTGAAAAAGGGCGAGTGTTCTCTTTGGTGGACGGACAAACGTTGGTGATAGGACGAGGGCAACAGAGCGACACCAAAATCAATGATCCCTTTATTTCTCGGATCCATTGCAAAGTTTCGCTTTCGGGAACGTCCGTCATGTTGTTGGATGCCGGCGGCGGCAACACGCTGGTGGATGGCGCGCCCGTCAACGAAAAGGGACTTGGCCCCGGTGATGAGTTCCAGGCTGGAAGCAGTCTGTTCCGCTATGCAATCGGTGACATCGACCCCGACACCATCCGTCTCCCGGCAGGCAGCTTGCCCGCTGCCAAGAATAAACCGACCTCGCTGAAGGACTTGGTGGGCCAGAGCATGGCCCACTATCGACTGGACAAAATCATCACGGCGGGCAGCACGGGTTTTCTATTCAAAGCAACCGATACAGAAAAAAACCGAATAGCGGCTGTTAAGGTGCTGTCGCCGGACAGGACCTCCACGGAAGAAGAAAAAGAACGTTTCGTGAGAGCCATGAAAACCATGCTTCCCATCCGACATCCCAACATCGTTTCTCTTTGGAATGCGGGCAAGAGCGGTCCCTTTTGTTGGGCAGCGATGGAGTATATCGATTGCGAAAGCATGACCGAGGTGATCCATCGCATCGGCATCGAAGGGATGCTCGACTGGCGCGACGTCTGGCGAGTCGGTGTCGACATTGGGC
>JANODW010000160.1:0-3741 GCA_031412875.1 Pirellula sp.
GACAAGCTCACTGGAAATGGAAATAGTCGCAGTCACCACAACATCGCCCAAACAGAAGCAAGTAAAACACTAGCGGAAGGGCGCGAGCCCTCCGGTGTCGCGGCTGACATGGCAGCAGAGTTCGCAGCAGAGTTCGCAGCAGAGTTCTCGGCTGACTTGGCAGAGATTTTTTGCAGGTTCTGACCGGACGGCTTGCGCCGTTCCGCTATTGTGAACGCCAGTTGGCTTGCGCCGTTTCGCGTAAAGTTAGCGCCAGTCCTTAGTTCAATTCTTCTTTTCTTTCTCGACCCACAACTCGTTGGTATCGGGATGATATCGGTAAACCATCCCCTTGGGGAGTTCGGGAAGCTGGATCGGACCGACGACCTCCTTCATGTATTCTTCATGCGTCTTCGGATTGCGGCCGTTGAGTGCATTGAACAGATTTGCGCTCTGAGGCAATTGGATTTCAAAGACGATCTTTTCTCGTGCGTTGAAATAAGCTTTGACGGGGCCCGCCATCAGCATCCGGGGATCCTCTCCATTGATATCATCGAGCGAATTGCCCTTGACGCCCACCCCTGCCTTGGCGACTTGTTCGGGCATTTCTGGCTCTTGCGGCAGCGGTACGTTGGCCTCCGCTTGAGCATCCAAACGCCGTTCCTCCTCCGGTTTGCAACCCAACGTTGAGAGCAGCATACCGATACCTATTAACGCCTGCAGTTTTCGCATGATCAAGCCTTTTCAAATGGATCCACTAGCCACGACTGGATCCACCAGCCACGACCACCATTAAATAATAGCCGACCTACCCCTGGCAGGCGAGACGGTACGAATTTAACGATTGATTGGGAAGAATCCAATCAAACGAATGCGCATCCTCAGTTTTAAGATAGCTCCGAGCGGTAAACGTCCGAAGTACGGATGAGGTCAGTCCCATGATCCTAACTTTCAGCCAGTCCCATGTTCGATCCAGACACTTTTCTACGCCAAGAAGTCGAATCTGCCTCGCCCGCTAAATTGCGATGGCTGCTGCTCCAACGCGCCCACGGCCTGTCGCTTTCGGTCAGGGATCTGTGGCTGCGCGGCCAATACGACGAAGCCAAACAGTGGCTCATCTTGACGCAAGACATTTTTACGGAACTGCTCGACGGGATCGTCGACCCTAAACATGAGCTAGCAAAACAGCAGTCCGACCTCTTTGTGTTTCTCACCAAGCTTCTGCTGTCGGCGGGACAAACACAAGATCTGCACACTCTAAACAGCCTGACCGAAATCCTCGAAATCGAGAAAGATACTTGGGAGATGCTGGTCCGTCGCGAAAATTCGGAACTTGCCTCTCCCATGGTAGCCGCAAACGATGCCGGCTACGTCCCGTTCGATCTGCAAGCCTAAGCCCACTCAATCTGCAAGTTCAGCGCGCGGCAGGATCAGCATTACCGTAGGATGGGACCATTGTCCCGTCCGATTGTTCGTTCGGGACAATGGTCCCAAACTACGGCTTGTATGTTTCAGCCCGCCTCTCGCCTAACGACAAACGATCGCAATCGCCAAACCAATCGCCAAACCAATCGCCACACCGTGTGGCAATGCGTGGGAACGCCTGACGCTACGCATGGAAACGATTAACGCCGGGCAGTTTTCTTCAACGACCGACGTACAAACCACCAGACGCCTAACGTCCCCAATACGCCAATGACCATGACGGCGTTGTTGGCGATGCGATCGAGCTGGCTCGGTGGACCTGCCGCTTGGGCGAAGCCCAATTCAAGATGATCTAAGACAACTAACGGTCCAATTTGCTTTCGATTTTCACCGAGTGACTGCGATGTCTCAAGAGTCTTGTAGCTCCAAAATCGATAGAACCAACCCGAAGCGGCGGCCTTCTTGCGAGGGTACCACACTTGCTCTGCCAAGTCCGAGCCGGATTCGGGTTTCGCAAGCCATTCCGGTAACTCGATTGCAACACAGGTTACCGGGTATTCTTTGTGGTAGACGATGGACTCGCTATCTCCTTTGATCTCGTACGTCCGATCGCCGATATCTGCCATCGCATCCAGTTGGTAATAGGCTTGCCTGCCTAGGATGGCGACGTGCTTTGGATTGTCGACAGGGATACGCGAAACACGCACTATGCGCATGTTCATAGCGACCCGCTCGATCGCAGGAACATCCTCTTTCTTCCGATGCCGAAACCCTTCCATCAATTCAGGAACGGTGCGGGGATTTTCTGACCGGTGACGATCGTCCCTCAGACGCGGACTGGGGTCGGCATTAGGCAACGCCTGCGAAGCCGGGTAAGGCGAAGAATGAGATAGTCGCATCATCGCGAAGTAAGGCTCCAACTCTTGCGATGTAAGAGGGCGGATCTGCTCGCTTTCCAGTTCGCGAATAAGTTCGATCCAGGCCAAGTCCCAGCCGTTCCTGAGTAGGAATTGCTGCGGCTCGGACAAGGGAGGCACCCATTCGGACATCTCCACCGATGCCGATGTGTCGAAGAGCTTCCAGCGTGGAGACCGCGCCCAGGCAACCACTTTCCCATCGCCATGGGTCAGCGTCAACGCATCGACGACACAGGGTTGTCGAAGGCTGTTCACGCCGGTACCGTTGGGATTCAACCAAGCGGACGGCACATTGCTGCAAAGCAACGTTTTGATTCCCTGAGCGTCTTCGAACACGCATCGAATCAGGTGCGACCTGTCCTGCAATGATGGCAAGTGCGAATCCATCGAAATACGTTCCACCTTAGTCATCACCCCTGAGAGTCGCGAAAGAACAATCGATTCGGCGATCGGCCATTCGGATTTTTGAGACAGAAGCAAATCGATTTCCGGCTCAAGTTTTTCCATTTCCAAAAGTGGCTTCACGGCATCCAAAGCGTTCGCCCCTGGAAAGCCATCGGCAAATACATCGACATTGATGCGAGACTGCACAGGTTGCAAGCTCGAGGAAACCATTGCATACGGAGTGGCGGTATCGAGCGGGACTCGCCAACCGTCGGTGGCAAGCCCACGGTTCTGGAGTTTAGCAAAGGGATTGCCCGCGTTCTTCCCACCAGGGGCCTTGTCGGTTATCCGCTGCAAGTTCGGTGCATCTTTTTGTTCAGCGTTCGGTTCAGCGTTCTGCGGACCGATTGGCTGGACAGATGCTGCCAACACAAGGGGGGCGATTTCAGACCCTCGAAGCGATGCGTAAGCGATTCGTTTGAAGAAAACGCCGACGACGCTAATCGCGGTTTCTTTCTCCCATTGGACAGCCGAACCGATAGCGTTGAGCGGAACATAAACACATACAGGCTGATTGCTGCTTTCTATCGGCTTTAGCCAAACGGCATGGTACTCGTGTGCTCCTAATCCTTCTTCTGAAAAACGAGTGATCGGGTCGATGCGAAAAATGGTCCCTTCCAATCGCAGTGGAATTCCGCGATAGGATTGGCCACCGACGAATAAATGCGATGCTTCTGTCCGGCCGAAATGAGTTTGAGAAGCAACCCCGTTAACTAACAATGCATGCAAGGATTCAACGCGTTGCCAACTCCGTGCAAACGGAACCCTCTCTGTCGATTTCCAGGGAGAGTTGTCGACGATCCGGCTGAGGATCGCTTGATCGACAGCCAATTTCAGCCCCCGAAAAAGCTCGGTGGACACCATCTCCTCGGCAGTCATGGCAGCCGGTTCCAAATTGGACACGGAGGCAAACCAGAGGCTTGCAGCCTGGCATCGACGCGAGAACTCTGCCGTCAACGGTTGGTCATTCGCATTC
>JANODW010000161.1:0-8794 GCA_031412875.1 Pirellula sp.
TCGATGACCTCCTCGGGCTTTTCGGGAGAACAAGATTGCCCCTGGCCAGGGGCTCCACCCGAGTTGATATTCGTGATTATGCCTTGGATTGAGATCGCTGCGGGTGAGATATCGATGAAATTGGGACCGACTTTGAAGGACATTTGCAGCATCGCTTCTAGGATGATGGTGTTGGCCTTGATGTGAACTTCACCCATTGGCCCGGCTTCGATTTGAATCGCACCGCCGGCCTTGAGATGAACATCGCCACCAACTTTGGTCGAATAGTTTGCTCCGATTTCGTTATTCGATGGGCCTTCGACGGTGAGATGGGTACCCCCTGCCCCAACCTTTTTTACTTCCTGTTTGTCGATAACAATGTCAGCTCGTCCGCCATCCTCTCCTTTGCCAATCAGCAATTGGAAATCGCCCCCTATGTGCTCTGACTGGTCTCGTTTGACGGTGAGGATCTTGTCGCGCCAAACGAGCTGAGTTAGATCGCCGGCATCGGACTTGTTTTTGCTTGTACCGATAATCTCATGTTGATTCGAAAGGACGCGATATTTCGCATCGTTGAGTGCGCGAATGTCCAAGTCCTTTTGCGCGTGCATGAAAACCCGTTCTGCGCTCGCTTTGTCCTCGAACATGAGTTCGTTGTAACCGTCACCTCCTGGAGAGCTGTTCGATTTGATATAGGTTTTGGTTTTCTCGTCTGGCAAAGCATAGTGCGGCGTTTGCTCTCCGTTGTATACGCTGCCGATGATCAGTGGCCGGTCTGGATCCCCATCCAAAAAATTGACGACAACTTCTTGGCCGACTCTCGGGATGGCCATCATGCCCCAACTTTTGCCTGCAATCGGCATGGCAACACGAACCCAACAGAAAAGCTTTTCACCTTGTTCAAATCGCTTCTCACGTCCTTCCCGATCCCAGTGATAATGGATTTTGACTCGGCCATGTTCATCGACATGTATTTCTTCGCCGGATGGGCCCACAACCGTTGCGGTTTGGATTCCAGATACAAGTGGCTTAGCGGTCAATCGCGGAGGAATGAATGGTATCTCCTTGAGTTGACCCTCGAAGTGATTGCTATACGCAGCCACGGAACCGCCTGACGAGATTGGGGCGGGTTGATTTGCGGAGTGGGAGACCGAGGTGATCAAATATTCTTTGCCGACCTCTTCCTGATTGCTCGGATGGCTGGCGAGCTTGAAGGTCGCCCCGGCAAAAAAACTTTTGCATCGGCTCGACGCGGATACGGTGTTGAATCGGGCTTGCTCCTCCTGCAATCGGAAGTCTGCGATTTTTTTGCCATCGTCCAGCTTGTCGTATTCCCCCGCGTAGTCATAGAGCTCGTAGCCTTTGTTGTTTTCAAGAGCCACTGCCTTGCTCTTGTCCGCTTTGATATCTTCGGAGGGCGTCTTGAAGTTGTAGTCGTTGACCATGTACTTGCCGGATACGAACTCGTAGTGGTGTTCCCAACTCAAGATATGGTCTTCTTGGGTTTGGGTACCTTTCGTGCTCGGAAATTTTACATTTGATTCTGCGGCCGGCTCGTAATTGGCGGGCGAACTCCACACCATCGTGTGCTCGTCTTTGTCGTGTTTGAAATAGTACGATACGCCATACTGCTCGAGCATTCGAGAGAGGAAGTTGAAATCGGTTTCGCGGTATTGAACACAGTGTTCTACCTGTGCGTTGTCGAGCAACCCATCTGTTTTGTCTTTCCACTTCGGATTGACATGCAGTTCGCTTTGGACTCGCTCGATCGCTTTTTGTAGCACCTCCATGACGCTTTTTGTTTCCTTTTCTGGGTGGAATACAAAGCATCTAGCAGCTCGCGAGAGGAACCAAAGCCATGGAACTAACCGCACCCGATAGCTGCGATAGCTCATCTTTTTGTCGCCTACTTTTTCCGTCGTATCGCCAGCAGACATATGCGATACATATCCGTGGAAGAATCGTGGCTCTTCTCCTTCTGCACGATCCAGTCGAACGCAAAGAGGGATACCAATCACATCGGAAGGTTTAAGCGCCAGTTCGGTTGATACGAGTTCGACGTGAAATTCAAACGGTCGCGAAATCTGCTCTCGCCCCGAGAACGATAGGACAACCGCTTCGCCCCCGAATGGGCCTTTGACTTGCAGCTCTAATAATCGATGGGCCATGATTGCAACTTCGAAACGATGTGGGAGCATTCAAAAAAAAACGGGCAAGAGGAACTCGCCTCATGCCCGTTGTATCATTTTCATGGACCTGGCGGCAACACGCGTGCAAACCAGTCGTCGGGCTGGAATCGACACTATGCCGATTCGCCTTCCTCAACCTTCCATCCGTACTCAACGTTGGAGCCTTTCTTGCCATCCGCTCCTGCCGAAGTATATTTGACCTTGATTTCCTCAAAATTGAGGCTGAAGGACTCATGCGGGCGGCCGTTTGGCGAACCGCTAACCGAATAGCTAGTCACCATCACATTCTTAAGTTCATAGGTGAAGTAAGGTTCTCGACCTGCATCGGTTCCGTCGGTCGTAAAGGCAATTTCCACCTTGGGATAAACTTTGCCTTTGCAAATCGACTCGGCGATGACGTTGCTTGATTTGTCTAACTCTTTGGAGCATTGGATGTCCTCGAGCTGTGCATTGCCCCCACGGCGTTGCACACCCGTCTTGCCGCCACCGGCACGATGGATCACTTGGGCACAGCTTCCTAGATCGCTCCAGCCCTTGTGTCCTTTGTCTTTGGATTCGCCGTCAACACCGTCAAATTTAATGTAACAAGCCATGATTCTCCAACCCTTTCTCGGGCATTAGCCGAGTCTCTAAAACCCGTGACCGCCTGTCTGGTTCCCGCAACACTGCGGGGGTGGCTGTCACTTGCAACGCTACAGTTCTCGATCCTTTGGCCGGAGTGTTGCTAAGTTTCCCATATTTATTTGAAACGCCATCTAACCTCTTCAGAACGTTTCACCACCTGAAGCGAAAACCAATACTTTCCTCAAGAAATGTCATAAACAAATGCACCCAATGCATTGGCCGAAACCTTCACTTGGCTAACCGGCGTCCCCTGCGCCATTCGCCCAAGGATTTCGGCTGAGAGTTCCGGCAATAAGCTACGAGTGAGGATATGGTCGACGTTCCTTGCGCCTGTATCAACCTCGGTGCATCGCGACGCGATGAGGTCGATCAAATCAGGCGAAACCTCGAAATGAGCATTGTAATTTTCGCGAAAACGAGCACCGATCTTGCCCAGTTTTAGACGTACGATTCGTTTCAAGACAGAGTCGCTCAACGGGTAGTACGGGATGATCGAAACCCGTCCCAAGAACGCCGGCTTGAACGTCTTCAACAACTCGGGAAACAATGCTTCAATGAACGCATCCGGCTCCGGTGCGGTATCCGGATCCGAGCACAAACTCTTGATCAGATCCGAACCCGCATTGGAAGTCATGAGGATGACGGTATTTTTGAAGTCGATATCGCGTCCTTCTCCATCCTTCATTTGGCCCTTGTCAAAAACCTGGTAAAAAATATCTTGAACCCCTGGGTGCGCTTTCTCCATTTCGTCCAAAAGGATGACACTGTAGGGCTTGCGTCGCACTGCCTCCGTCAGCACTCCACCTTCACCGTAGCCTACATATCCTGGCGGTGATCCCATCAACAGAGAAACCTTGTGTTCTTCTTTAAACTCCGACATGTTGATGACCGTCATGTTCTGCTCTCCACCATAAAGTAGCTGTGCTAACGTGATAGCGGTCTCGGTTTTTCCGACGCCGCTCGTGCCGGCCAAGAGAAAGACACCGATCGGAGCCCTGGGATCGGCGAGCTGGGCACGCGAAGTTCGGATCGACTGCGCAATGCGATCCAAAGCATGCGATTGACCAATTATGCTCTTCTCCATGTGCTCCTTTAGCTTCAGCACCGTTTGGATTTCGTCCGCTACCATGCGCCCGATCGGAATCCCCGTCCAAGCGGCCACGGTCTCCGCGATCGCATGTTTGTCTACACAGGGATGAACAAGCGGACTCTCTCCTTGAAGTGCCCGAAGTTCATTTTCCTTAGCGTTGAGCAGGGCTTTTAACTCTATCCGCTTTTCAGGACTCAGTTGACTCGAGGGGACTGCAGCAGGTTCCGAACCTTCGGCGTTGGTGGGGCCGATAACATCTTCAGACACCAGTTTTTCGGTCAACTCGTGGATGGTGGCGACGAGCTGTTTTTCTTGTTCCCATCGAAGCTGCATGGCTGCCAAGTCGGCTTCCACACCGGCTTGTTCTAGCCCCAACTCATCGATGCGGGATGCGTGATCGCGCCCAGTGAGCTCCTCTCGATTCAATATGGAGACGGCGACTTTAAGCTGCTCAATGCGGCGTTTTGCATCTTCGACTGCCGGCGGGCTGGTCGCCTGGCTCAGTCCGATTCGTGCGCAGGTAGTGTCGATCAAACTGACTGCTTTGTCGGGCAACTGCCGGCCGCTGATGTAACGGCTCGACAACTTAACTGCATCGACTATCGCATCGTTGAGAATTCGGACTCCATGATGCTTCTCTAAAGTATCCGTCAGCCCTCGAATCATTTCGATAGCTACGGATTCTGCTGGTTCCTCGATCTTGACCACTTGAAATCGACGGGCCAGCGCCGCATCTTTTTCGAAGTACTTCTTGTATTCTGCCCACGTGGTTGCAGCAATCGTTCGCAGTTCGCCACGGGCTAGCGCAGGCTTCAATAAATTCGCAGCATCTCCTTGGCCGGCGGATCCCCCCGCTCCAATCAACGTATGGGCTTCATCGATAAAGAGAATGATTGGCTTGGGCGATGCTTTGACTTCTTCGATCACAGATTTTAGTCGATTTTCAAACTCCCCTTTTACTCCGGCTCCCGCTTGGAGCAATCCAAGATCCAACGTTCGAACCGACACTTCCTTGATCGACGGGGGAACATCGCCCGATGCGATTCGCAACGCAAAGCCTTCGACTACAGCCGTCTTTCCGACACCCGCCTCGCCGGTCAAGATGGGATTGTTCTGCCGTCGTCGCGTGAGGATATCAATCATCTGCCGAATTTCATTGTCGCGTCCTAAGACAGGATCGATTTTTCCGTCGCGAGCTTTCTTGGTCAGATCGATTGTGAATTGATCCAGCGAGGGAGTACGCCCGCCTGCCGGACTGGCAACCGCTGCGCCGTCGCCGGTTGCACTGCGCGGGGCCGAGCTCGCCAACTCCTTTGCCTCCCCGGTGTCCGCTGTGATCGAATGCAGATCGCGTTTGAGCGTCTCGACAGAGATCCGTTCCAATATCGGCAAACTGCTCAGAGCCGATCGCGAAAGCGACTCCGTTGCTAGCAGTGCATAAAGAAGGTGCCCACTGCGAACACGAGGGCTATCGCAATCCACGGTTGCGAACAATAACGATGCCCGAACCCACTCCACGATGTCTGGACTCAGAGCTGGGGGCTTGGCGTTTCCTGTCTTGAATCGATCGATTGCTCGCGTCAATTCCGATTGCAGTCGAACAGCATCGATTTCAAAATGCGCTAGGATCGCCTGCACATCCAAGCCGGGCGTTTCGAGCAGCTTCGTCAGCCAATGCTCTACTTCAACATTGTAATTCGTGCGCGACAAGCAAAGCCCCGCTGCTCCCTCGAGCGCACGACGGCATTGCGGGTCTATCTTGTCGATAAGTTTCTTCAAATTGAGTTGAATCATCCTAGACCTTTCAATAGTTGATTTGCAAAGCAATCGGTTTGCGTAAAGACTATCCGAAAAGCTGTCCCCATTGGTTGTGGCTCCTCGGTTTTTTCTTTAACTTCATCACCGCTTCCTCCCTGCCTTTCCCTCAGCTTCCGGGCAGCGACCGGTAATGGATAGTTCGCAATGGACTACCCAGCCATTGGTGTGATACCCAATGACGCTGGGCCCTTTTCCGTCGACTGCGGGCTCCCTTCTGTTTCAAAGATTGCGTCCGCGGCATGGTGGCCCGATCGCCAGTCTCCCAGCCAAGTGTTCCAGCCAAGGCGGCTTGTGGACTGCTCCCCGACTTCGGTGCCCACGACATCTTCACGATGCAAGTTCACCTGGACATCGAAATCAAATTGCGGCCCAACATACGTCCTGACCATTTGAGCAAGTGGAACATTCAAACGTCCATTCGGAACAAATCGATTGAACGCATCCAGTCGCAATGGTCCCAGCGACACTCGAAAACGATGCTCCACCGCCCAGGTGCGTTGGCCAGCAACCGCGTCGACCCCTAGCGCATTATTGTTTGTTTCACCGAGTTGAGCAGAGCCCAATCGCGTTTGCTCCTCTATGGGAATGCGAAGCCATTCGCCTTGAAACGAAGTCACTTCCGCAGGCACATTAAAATGATCCGACACAATTCCCTCGAGCGCATCGGGGCGGGCTCCATCGAGCGCTTTGAGCCCTCCGTAGTGCAACCAAGCATTGTCAGAAATCTCAAGCCGATCGCGGACCGAGCGATTCCCAAGCCCGACGAGATGCATTAAACACTCTGTGACCAAGTCCTCCACTTGGGCTTGATTGGCTGTCTCGTAGGCGACAGGGAAATGATGCTTTTCCCAAGCTCGATAAAATAACGAAAGCAAACGGTGGTTGAAAATGTCTAAAAAATCTCGTAGCCCCGTGTCCTTCTTGCGAATGCGATCGATCACCAATTGAGTGTAGTGCTGTGGTAGTACACCACTTGGGCCGTACAGACCAAAGAAACTTGCGTCGATCGTTGGGATCGCTCGCTCGCCTTCCTCGATCGCGATGGCTGCCACTTCGCTGGCCGGGAAGGCCTCGGAAGCTTCGGCCCGCAAGCGAATCCCTTCCTCGCATGGCTTCAAATTCCTTCCCAGCGTGGTTCCGCTGGCTTTCAATAAGCACCTCACGGCTTGGAAAAAACCTTGACTGGCTTTTTGCGATGCTAGCCGTTTGACGATTTTTCGGAGGGTGTCGCGGTTCTCAGTCATGTACACGCCAGCAGGAATAGAAAGACGACGGTTTTTCAAAAAACGGGAATTACAGGATGGACTTGTGTCCAACTCTCGGCCGCCCAATCAGAAGTGGAACCTCACTTCGTTCCAATCGAACGCGGGTGCGAGTGAACGAATTCATGGTTGCGAACAATCCAAAGAATCGTTCTAAGACCAAAGCGAAAACGAACGGCCCTGCACCTACCAATTTGTCTGGATCCAACCAAACATCGATGTCGATTCCGCGGCAAATTCCGGCTCCTGGACCTCCTGGAACACGTGCCACCGCGGACTTGCGATCGTAGGTAAGCTTTTGGACCGATTCGATAATGCTTCGCGTTGCCGGGGAATCGCTGGGATTGTAAAGACGAAGTATCTCGCGAATGGACTCGACACCTTTTTCGCCGACCAGCGACAAATGGTTGAGCGATAGTTGGGAGATGAGGCGCCAATGGTATCCTGCTTTGTCGAGCATTCGATAGGTGGGAGTCGGGGGGACAACGCAGGTTGCTTTGATCTGTCCCCCACCATCGGAAAACGACAGCTTCAATCGATCGCGAGCCGGGAGCCTAGCGACAAGATCGCGGTTGAGGCACGTCGTTTCGACATCTAGTGTCCAATCTTGATCTTGCATGCGTCGGCCTTTGAGATCCACCAGCGTGATGTAGACTTCACTGCCCCGATCGGTCTCCCCGGGTGCAGGCTGCGCGGCGCGTCGGGACGCATACCAGTAGCCATCGATTGAGTTTTCGCTGGTCTCGTGCGAGGATGCATAAAAAGGGGAATACGAACGGGTCTGCCCCTTTGCGGTTCTAGCGGTTACGCGATCGATGGAGAGGACCTCCATGGTCCGCGTCCGGCGAGCGTTCGGGACAACGAGATGCTCAGCCTGCAATTCATTGAGTCGGATCGGTTCAGCCCGTTGGAAAAAGGTATTGATGGCCGGTGTGCAGCTAAGCAGCAACGACGTCTGATCGACCCGCCTCTGCAGCGAATCAATGGCCCGTCCTAGATACAAATAGATCTCAATGGCGTCCGGATCGAGCGCGGTTTTCCATCGATTTTGAAAATCGATATCGATAAAACGAAACTTCTCCGGAAAGCAAAAGTATTCGGATAAAATGCGATAGGCCGTGAGCTGTCGCGCCGAGTGCTCCATGAGGCTTTCTTCGTTCAAAAAGCCCGCGGGCTGAAGCGCGGAACCCGGCAGGAACTGCCAGTCATCCTTCAGGCCAATAGCAATGCCTACCGCGTCGCGCAGGATGTTTTCGAAAAAGCTTCCAGCGGTGGATGAATCGCCATTTACAAACAATCGTAGATGGTTCAACTTCAAATCCGGTAACTTAACCTTGCTCGACGTCCGCTTGAGGCGAATCTTTACGATCGCTTCGACGTTGCTGGATTTGGGGAGAAGAGGTGCGGCGAAGGGGGCTTTCAGATACGTAACCGACTCAACCGCCAACGGCCACAGCTTGGAATCGAAACACGTTCGAAACCGACACGGTTCGCCCTGCACGGGTTCCGTTTCGAAACGTGTGCCCCGCCTGACGTCCGATCCGTCCAACGACTCCATCGACTGTGGTGAGCTATGCTGAAGCTGCACCATCATGACTGGCGGGACAGGTGCTAAATAGTGCGGGTAAAGGGCATTGAGCATCGCCTCGCATATCTCTGGAAACTCATCGTCTAATTTCAACCGCGTGCGCGCGGCTAGAAATGCAAAGGCCTCAATCAGCCGAGAAACATGCGGATCTTCGACCGTGTTTGCGTCCAGTCGCAACCTGCCCGCAATTTTGGGATATTGCTCAGCGAACAAAACAGACGATTCGCGAAAGAATGCGAGTTCG
>JANODW010000162.1:0-7229 GCA_031412875.1 Pirellula sp.
GCATTGCGACGAGTTGCTCGGGATAGGTTGCGCCGACAACGGCCCCAACCGACCCGTATTTGCCGATAGAAGATGCAGTTGCTTGCGACGCAACACTTGCAGATTCTGGCGAAGTAGCCGTTGAGAGGGCTTGCGATTGGACGAAGTCGGCGACGCGTTCGGCGATGGTTTGCGAACTGACGGAAAGGTCTTGGAGGAATCCGCTTCCTGGGTTGGAAGTTTTAACGAGGACAAAGATGCCCGCACCGACAGCGCTGCATTGTTCGACGAAAGGCATCAGCGTGTCCGAGCCAAGGTAGGGGCTGACTGTCAGTGCATCGGTGCCCCACGCGCTTTGGCCGTCGTTGCCCAGATATGCTTTCGCGTACGCGGTGGCAGTCGTCCCGATATCGTTGCGTTTGGCATCCATGATAACAATGAGTCCCTTGGAGGACGCATAAGCGCAGACGCGGCCCAATGCCATGAGGCCGTGTGGGCCCAGTTCCTCAAAGAAAGCGCTTTGAGGCTTGACTACCGGGACCAACGCATGGGTAGCATCGATGACTTCGCAGCAGAACTTCTCATAAGCGGCCGCTTGGTCGGCCGGTGAAGCAGTACGGTTAACACGTATTCCGATCGGCAATTGTTCAAGCCGCGGGTCGAGTCCAACACAAACTGGATTTCCTTTGGTTTGCACGGCGAAAGCGAGTCGATCACCGAACGCGAGGGTTGGCATGCTGGCGAGTTCTACTTCTTGGTAGTGGGCGGAGAAATGGTTTCGGATTTGGAGTCCTCTGGTTTGGCTTTTGCAGGTTTGGTGTTCGGAGCCGCGACGGGCTTCGCTACCAACAGTGAGAGGATGTTGTCAGGGACTTTGCGAGATAGATACTCAGGCAATGCCTTGCCGCCCTTCTCCGATTCCGAGTCCGAGTCCACCAGCGCATAGGGGGCTTCGTCGGTTAGAGTCAGAACCAAACGCACCGGAGTGTTTTTTGCAGGGATATGGTCAGTGAATGCTTCGAACATGAGATTCGCATTGGATTGATCGCTTTTCACTGACACATCCAGGGTAGACGTTGTGAAATTGGAAACCGAAATCAACTCGCCGCCATCGCCCAAATAATGTTCCTTGCCCTCGTCGTCTTTGTAGATTTTGCTTCCTGCAAAAACGAAGTCCCAGACCATCGACTTTTTAGAACCTGCTTGTCGGATCCAGTTTTGCGCCAAGGTTCCTTTGGTCTTTTGCGATTCGTCGAGCCATAGCACATAGATTCGCACGGTAGTGCCGTGCGCCGGTTTGAACGGTTCAAAGGTGACGGTGCTGCCTGGTTTTGCGTTGACCGCGAGCAGCCCTGCATGGACCATCTGCGGGCGTGAAAAAACAGCAACAATCGATTCATGCTCTTTGCTTCCCACCGGACACGCAAAGAGCTCTAGTGGCACTTGGCGTTGCGCAACGTATCCGTCCAGGATGACAACCTGTTCATCGCGATTGATCCAGATGCGATTCTCGCGATGGAGGGCTTTGCTATCTTTGGGTTCTTGAAATCGATCCGCGACCAATTTCTTTAGTTCATCGGAGCTTTTCCAAAGGGTTTCTTCTTGCGCACAACAAGCGTGTGGTGCAAAAAATGTTGGCAAGCTTGCGAATAGGATTGCGGTGAAACGCATTGCGGCCAAACGCATTGCGATGCAAGCGCTTCGATGGATCAATAAAGAGGGGATCGTTGGCATGGGTCGATGGTTTTGCAAAGGAGCTGGGGCGAGTTTTTTTGGACGGACTCTGCGAGCAAAAGTCCATACATAAAATCCGAAAAAGGATTATTCCAAAACTGTTGGGAAGAAACCGCATTGGAACGCTTGCATCTTGAAATTCTGGAACAACAATTGGCGTTCTAACGAGAGGCCCCCTCTGCATCCAGCAGGACGACTCTCTAGCTAGTCAATCTTATCATTATTCGCTAACTTCGACGAGTGACCTATGGACTGGGTAAAGCCCAAGCATCGCGCCAGGCAATTGAAGCAATCCGAAACGATCGATTCGGATGTTTCTGCAAGCGCTTGGCTTAAGCAGCTTTGTGAAGAAAATGTCGCCATTTTGCAAACTTCGCTGCCAGTACGCGGCCCGAAGGAACGCGTGAAGCCGACACGCGTCGGCGTCGCAGAATACCTGCGAGCGTCGATGTGGGGCACAGGTGTTTGGGAAGTTGAGAACAGCAGCCATCCCGAGTTTCTCAATGACTTGGTGGAGTTGTTCGGATCGGCGCCTGGGGTGTTGAAAAAACGGGCCAAAAACGGCAAGTCCAAATCGAACAGTGCACCCGATCCAGCAACGGACGCGGTTCAGATTGCCAGCGCGACCAAGATCGGCAAATGGATAACCCAGCAGTTGCCCAAGGCGAGCTATGACCCGTATGTCGCGCTGACCTGCGCAGGTTGGATCCATTCGTTGCCCGAAGTAGGACGCAACATACCTCCCTCGCTCTGGTTGGAAGTCTTGCAAAGCGCGTTGACACAAGTCGATCGGGCTTGGGAAAGCGGTCCGACAGACGGTTTGTTCCCGTGGATGGTATGGTCGTGCGAGGTGCCGTTGGCTCTTGCAAAACAACTCTCGCACTTGGGTGGCAAAGATCGGATCGTCAGCGAAACGTTGAATCGCATTGCCCTCCTGTTAGAACAATCGTCGGACGACCCACAGAGTTTCTTGGCGAGAGGCGGGCAAGATCTCCGCGCTTTGCTTGCGTGCATCATGCGATGCCGATGGGCAGCCGACGAAGTAGGAGCTCGCAAGTGGTTTCCGCCCCAACGCAAGGCGCTTTCCAAGTTGGCTATCGCCAGTTTGGCGCTCAGCGATAACGATGGTCGGCAGATGCTCTTTGATCCCGCCGACACTTCGTTGGACGAAGAGTTTTGGGTCATGCTGAACCAGCTTGCAGGTAAGAACAAGAAATTGCAACAAGCGACCGCATGCGCACTGCCAGACAGCATCGGCAAAGCGATCGGCGAAAAACCGTCCAAGCTGCGCAAGGACAAAACGAACGACGTATCGCTTCCTAACTTCAGCCACTATTGGGAAAAGAACTGCATCGCAACGATGCGGCGGTCCTGGAGAGAGCCCGGTTGTCGCGTTGCCATCGATTTTTCATCCGATGTCATCTGGCTCGATGTCGTTGCCAACGATGGCAAGCGTATCCTGTGCGGAGACTGGGACGTCGAGATCTTTCGCAATGGAAATCAATTGCAGACCGATGTGTCTTGGCAAGAAGTATGTTGGTTCACCGACGACGACGTCGACTATCTGGAACTGGAATGCGAAGTAGAAAACGTTTGCAAGATCCAGCGACAAGTGATGCTGATGCGAGACGAGGGCGTGGTCTATTTTGCGGATGCGTTGATTGCGCAGAATCCCGAACATTGGTCGGTGAAGTCCACTTGGACGCTGTCCAGCGATATGGAGTTTCGATCGGAGCCCAAAACGACCGAGGGTAGGTTAGTGCGCGCTGGCAGCGAGCATCTAACCGAAGCGCTGCTATTGCCTGTTGCGATGCCGGAGTGGCGACGTTCGCCGAGCCACAGTCGGATGGAGTGCAATGGAACACTGCTATCGATGCAATGCGAAACGCGGGCCAAGAATTTATACAATCCGCTGGTGATGTCGCTTCGCGGAATCGAGGCTTCGCCCGCTTATACTTGGCGTCAATTGACGATCGCAGAGGAGCTGCGAAACCAACCGCGAGAGATCGCCGAAGCGTATCGAGTGCAAGTCAATCGCGACCAATGGGTATTCTATCGGTCCCTGACCCCCTGCGCACGACGCACTGTGATGGGCTTGCACCTCAATACCGAATTCTACGCGGGGCGTTTTTCCCGCGAGGATGGTTTGTTCGAACCTGTGGTAGAAGTGAATCCGGAATAGTTCGTGCGGTCGCCCCGTGAACTCGGTGGTCGGATGATTCGCTATGTGGAACTCCAATGCAAAAGCAATTTCTCCTTTCTGGAGGGGGCTTCGCATGCGCATGAACTGGTAGAGCAAGCGTCTAAACTGGGCTACGCGGGACTGGCGATCACCGACCGCAACACCCTCTCCGGAATTGTCCGTGCGCATACGGCGGCTTTGGATGAAGCGTTGCCCTTTATCGTTGGTAGCGAACTGCACCCAGTCGACGGACCGCCCGTCGTTCTTTGGCCCCAGAGCCGGGTCGGTTATGCGCAGCTCTGCAAATTGCTCTCCATTGGCCGACTGCGGGCGGAAAAGGGGCAATGCTGTTTGTCCTGGTACGACGTTGTCGAAAACAGCCGTGAGTGCCTCGCTGGATTCGTTCCCAGGCAGCGAGATTCCCACCTCGCTGCGGCCCGAGAAAGCTTGAACATCCAAAGCGATTCGCCTCTGGCGGTCCCACCCATTCCCGATCGTCCTTGGTGTGAAGCGGGATGCGATTTCGATCCCAAGGACATGCGTCGCTGGGGCATGTGGCTCCATCAGTTTCACGAGGTATTCGGCGATCGCGGCTATTTGATCGCCAGCCTGCACCGAGGCGTCGACGATCCGACCTCGTTGTCTAGGTGGATGAAGGCCGGCGCAGATACCTGCGTACCGCTCGTCGCAACAGGCGATTGCCTTTACCATGTGCCAGAGCGAATGCTGTTGCAGGACTGCTTGGCGGCCATCGCGTCCGGAACGACCGTCGATGCGGTGGCTGCGTCTCGGCCGATGAACGCGAGCTTTGCCATGCAATCCAAAGCTTCCATCGAAAAGAGTTTTCGCGAGTGCCCGTCGGCGATCGCAGCAACCGAAGAAATCGCCTCGAGAATCGATTTTTCTTTAAAGTCGCTTCGCTATGAGTATCCCTCCGAAGCGTCGCCACAAGGCGTATTGCCCATCGAGCACTTAAAGCAACTCACGTGGCAAGGAGCCAAACAACGTTATCCCAAGGGGGTACCCAATAAAGTGATCGCGATGCTCAAGCATGAGTTTTCGATCATCGAAGACTTGCATTACGAGCCGTATTTTTTAACGGTATGGGACTTGGTCCGTTTCGCTCGCTCTCGCAATATCCTTTGCCAAGGGCGCGGTTCCGCGGCGAACAGCGCTGTCTGTTTTTGTTTGGGCGTCACCAGCGTCGACCCCAGCCAATACGATCTGCTGTTCGAGCGATTCATCAGTCGAGAACGGAACGAAGCCCCCGACATCGATGTCGATTTCGAGCACCAGAGGCGCGAGGAGGTGATCCAATACGTTTACGAAAAGTACGGGCGGCATCGCGCCGGCATGACGGCCGCGGTCACTACCTACCGCATGCGATCCGCCGTACGCGACTGCGGAAAAGCGATCGGTCTTTCACAAGATCGCATCGATTCGCTTGCCAAGATTGTTGAAGGACGAGGTGGAGAAGAGTCGCTCGAAGCCAAGTGCTCCGCGGCGGGCATCGACCCCACCTCCATGATCGGCACTCGCTTTCTTTATCTGGTTCAGTCCTTGCTCGGTTTCCCCCGACACTTGTCGCAACATACCGGCGGCATGGTCATGACCCAAGGGGCACTGCATGAGCTTTGTCCCATCGAGAATGCGGCAATGCCAGGCCGAACCATCATCCAGTGGGATAAGAATGATTTGGATGAACTCGGGATACTTAAAGTGGATTGCTTGGCGCTCGGGATGCTCTCGGCCATCCATCGCAGTTTGGATCTGATCGATGATCACTACGATCGCCCATTGACACTTGCCAGCATCCCCAGCGCAGACGATTCGGTCTATGACATGATTTGCAGCGCGGACACGGTCGGTGTCTTTCAAATCGAGAGCCGCGCACAAATGAGCATGCTGCCCAGGCTGCGCCCCCGTTGCTTTTACGATTTGGTGATCGAGGTTGCCATCGTACGACCTGGACCGATCCAAGGACAAATGGTCCATCCGTATTTGAAAGCGAGGCAATCAGGAACACAGCCTGAGTATCCCAATGAGGCGATCGCCCAAGTCCTGCGAAAGACCATGGGAGTCCCTTTGTTTCAGGAGCAAGCGATGCGGCTCGCCGTGGTGGCTGCCGGTTTTACGCCCGGGGAAGCCGACCAATTGCGACGGGCCATGGCCGCTTGGAGACGCCCCGGTGTGATCGACAATTTCAAACGGAAATTGATCGAAGGGATGCAGGTCAATGGATTGGATGCAGCGTTTGCCGATCGGGTTTTCAATCAATTACGCGGATTTGGCGAGTATGGATTTCCAGAGTCCCACGCCGCGAGCTTCGCGCTCTTGGTGTACGCATCTTGTTGGATCAAACATCACTATCCCGAAGTCTTTTGCTGCGCGATGCTCAATAGCCAACCGCTCGGGTTTTATGCACCCGCGCAGCTCGTTCAAGATGCCAGACGGCATCGAGTCGAAGTACTCGCGCCGGACGTCAACGCCAGCCGTTGGGACTGCACCCTGGAATGGGAGAAGCGATCCGTCGAGCCGAATCAGCCGCCGCAACGGCTTCCTCTCCGATTGGGCCTCCGTATGATTCGCGGACTGCACGAGGATGATGGCAAACGTATCGTCGACGCGAAAACAATGGGAATGCCATTCGTCGATCAAACCGACTTGGTGCGACGCGCGGGACTCTCGCAAGCGACGCTTTCTCTCTTGGCGGATGCTGGTGCACTGGAATCGCTTTCCGGCGATCGCAGAGCTGCGTATTGGCAATCGTTAGCGCAAGAGCGAAAACAAATCGCAATGCCGCTCTTTGATGCCAGCGATATGGACCACGACGAAGCCTTGCCGGAAAGCCTCGTTCGCATGACCCCACTGGAGGAAGTCTACACGGACTACGCGACCACGGGCGTGTCGCTCAAAGGGCACCCCATCGGATTCTATCGCGACAAGTTATCGCAACTGCGAGTGACGCCAGCGAGCGAACTGGCCAACGTTAACAACGGAAGATTTATTCGAGTTGCTGGTTTGATCCTATTGCGACAACGGCCAGGTACGGCCAAAGGGATCACTTTTGTGACCATGGAGGACGAAACCGGTTCCATCAATTTGGTGATTCGACCCGAGACGTGGAAACACCACTACTTGCTCTGCAAACAATCGAACGCTTGGATGGTGCATGGGATTTTGGAAAATCGCCAAGGAGTGATCCACGTCTTGGTGGGCCGCATCGAGGACTTGCAAACCGTCATTCGACCACTGGACGTAAAGTCACGCGACTTTCGATAACCAACGCACTTGTTCTCGTAAGTCGCCTTTCGCTCTGCGAAAGTGAGCGTTT
>JANODW010000163.1:0-3703 GCA_031412875.1 Pirellula sp.
GACAAGCTTTGCTCGACAGCGGCTTCGCAGGCTTCGGGATTTGCCTCGAGGCCGTCCATACAGAACTCAATGAAGGCGCTCACGCCATTGGATAGCAACGCGACGCTTTCCAACATGGTGTCCCCCATCACCGGCATCATGATATTCAATTGGAAATTGCCGCCAGCGGCACCGCACAAGGTCATGGTGGTATCGTTGCCCATGACGCGTGCGGTCAATTGCATCATGCTTTCACACATCACCGGATTGACTTTGCCGGGCATTATCGAGGAACCTGGCTGCCGGTCCGGCAGGATGACTTCATAAAAACCGCAGCGGGGTCCTGAGCCGAGCCAGCGAATGTTATTTGCAACGTTGAACAGAGTCATCGCAATCGACTTGATCTGCCCATGCGATTCGACCAAACCATCGCGCTGCGCGTTGGCTTCGAAATGATCGGCCGCTTCGACAAAGGGAATCCCGGTTTGTTCGGCCAAATTTTTGGAAACTCGGCTACCAAACTCGGGATGAGTGTTGATCCCGCTGCCGACTGCGGTTCCGCCCACAGGCAATTCCAAAACGGCTTTGACGGCGACTTTGGCGCGTTCGATGGAAAGCTCGATCTGCCTTGCAAACCCGCCAAATTCTTGGCCTAGTCGCAGCGGTGTTGCATCCATCAAGTGGGTACGTCCGATCTTGATGACTTTGTCCCATTTTTGAGCTTTCTCACGCATGATCTGGTGGAGTCGCTGCAACTGTGGGATCAGGCGATCGTGGATCTCGCAGGCGGTCGCTACGTGGATGGCCGTTGGGAAGGTATCGTTGGTGCTCTGCCCCATGTTGACGTGATCGTTGGGGTGAATCGGTTTTGTTTTGGAAAATCGATCGCCCCCTATCAGCTCGATGGCGCGATTTGAGATCACTTCGTTGATGTTCATGTTGCTCGACGTGCCGGAGCCTGTTTGGAACACATCGATGGGGAATTCACCGTCCATCTTTCCATCGATGACTTCTTGGCAGGCTGCGAGCATCGCTTGAACTTGTTCTTTGCCAAGCGTGTTTTTGCCTGAACCCGTGAGTTTTCCCAAGTCGTTATTGGCGATTGCACAAGCCAATTTGACTCGCCCCATCCCGCGGATCAAAGCGGTCGGCAATTGCCAACCGGAGATGGGAAAGTTTTCGACTGCCCGTTGGGTTTGGGAACTGTAGTAAGCATTCACGGGCACTTGCACTTCGCCCATCGAATCGACTTCGGTACGGAATTGGTTCTTAGCGTTCATAGCAAAGTAGGGTTGATTGGTGGAAGAAAGAAAGGGATAGTCAATGGCTTGACGCGTCTGCTGCCAAGTTGCAAAAAGGGGGAATGCAATGGCGTTCCCGCTAGGCTTGCACGACTCTCAGGCCGAGTTGAATGGGAAATTCAGCCAGGTCTGCGGATTCTAGTGGGACATCGGCGGTGGATGGGTCCGCTGCGTCCATTGCGTTGATGGAGAGGCGCACGGCGAGCGTCTCTGCGCAGATGTGCTCACGGTTCTCTAACACGGCGTCCTGAATCAGCTTTTCGGAACTTTGCAAAACGACTTCGATCCGGTCAGCGAAATCGCATTGGCGTTTCTTTCGCATGTCTTGGATCAGTCGGATCGCGTCGTTGGCAATGCCGTCTCGAATCAGTTCGTCGGTCAATTCGGTGTTGAGTGCCACGACACAGTTTTTGCCTTGCGAGGCAGCCCAGCCTGCTTTCGCGTTCATTCTTACTTGAATGTCTTCGCTATCCAGTTCGATTGCTTTGCCATCGATGGAGACAGTGATTTTTCCGTGAAGGGTCATCTGCTCAAGCAATTGTGCCCCAGACGCTGTGGCCAAGGCTTGTTTTAATTTGGGAAGCAGTGGTCCAACGCGTGGTCCGAGCTTGCGGAAGTTGGGTTGAACCGCATACTCAACATAAGGGCTGGCACCGCTCGCGTAATGGATTTCTTTCACATTGAGCTCGGTGCGAACGATATCATCGTGTTTCATCAGCCATTCGATATGCGACTCGTCCGCCAACGTCACTTCCACTCGGCTCAACGTTTGTCGGACCTTGAGTTTGGCTTCCATGCGAGCGGATCGCCCCAGCGACGCAATTTCGCGGAGCAAGTTCATGCGTTGGTTGAGCAAGGGATCGGTCGTTGCAAAATCACCATCGGGGAAATCGCAAAGATGCACGCTTTCTCGAACACCCTTGAGGTTGCCTTTAAGATGCCGCCATAACACTTCCGCGACGAACGGCGTAAACGGCGCGATCAATTTGGAAATGACGACGAGACTTTCGTAAAGCGTCCAATACGCATCGCGTTTCTCGGGAGCTTGTTTATCAGCAGCCCAATAACGCGAGCGACTGCGGCGAACGTACCAGTTGCTCAGAGCGTCCACGAGGCTGTTAAGTGTCTGGCAAGCCCCATAGCTGTCGTATCGATCCATCCGCTCGCTAATGTCCTTGCAGGCCGCTGCGAGCTCGCTCATCATCCAGCGATCAAGTTCGCTTCTTTCTTGAATCGGGCGGTAAGTAGGCGACTTGGCAAAGTCCTTGGAATCCAACTGATCCAGCGAGGCCTGAATGTCCGAGGGCCCTGCGAACCCATCGATTTCTGCATAGATGGTAAAAAAGCTAAAGACGTTCCAAAGCCGCAAGATGAACTCGGGAATACTATCCTTGATCGCGCGTTCGCTGTAGAGGATGGAGTTCCAAGGCGGCTGGTTGGCGAAAAGGTACCAACGCAAAGCGTCTGCCCCATACTTATCAAAAATCTCCTGTGGGCTTCGGTAATTGCGAAGCGATTTGGACATCTTTCCGGTCTTGACCGCCAGCTCACCTCCCAACGCTTCGCGAGCGTCTTCTTCGGTCAGAAAGCGTTGTTTGCCATCCTTGCTCTCATACCATTCCGCCATCATCAAACCGAGAACAATGCAGTTCTTGAATGGATGGGGGTAAGCGACCTCGGTTTTGTCGAACAGCATGGTGCTGATGGCAAGTTGGCTGTAGAACCACCCACGCGTTTGATCGAGCGCTTCGCTGATGAAATCGGCAGGGAACTGGTCCTGGAAGGACTCTGCGTTTTTATGCGGATAGCCCCACTGTGCAAAGGGCATGGCTCCGCTGTCATACCAACAGTCGATGACTTCGGTGACGCGTCGCATCCGCGATCCCGTTTGGAACGGTGAATCGTAATGAACCGCGTCGATATACGGTTTGTGGACACGCAAATCGTCGACCAATTCCGGGTTGTTCGCTTTAGCCTGTTTCCAGACCTCGGTGCCAGCGATGCCCGGCTTGGCCAACAATTCGTCATAGCTGCCGATGGCTTCCATTTGACCGGTGGAATCGCATATCCAGATGGGCAAAGGGGTGCCCCAATAGCGTTCGCGAGACAGAGCCCAGTCGACATTGGATTCCAGAAAATTGCCGAAGCGGCCGGGCCCGATATGCTCAGGCAGCCAACCAATCTTTCGATTGTTTTCGAGCATTGCGTCGCGAAACTGGGTCGTTCGGATGAACCAGCTTTCGCGAGGGTACTGAATGAGCGGGTCCTCGCTTGCGCGCCAGCAGAAAGGATAATCGTGCAGGTATTGCTCTTGGTGCCAGAGCCGGCCATCCTCCCGCAATCGACGCGTGATCTGTTTGTCGGCATCTTTGACCCAAGTCCCTTCGTAGTCCGGTGCTTCGGCCGTAAATCGACCATTGGGC
>JANODW010000164.1:0-4686 GCA_031412875.1 Pirellula sp.
GACTTTGGTTGCGATCGGCTGTTCCTTAATGATTCACGGGAAAACACACGCTGTTTTGATGTCTCGCACGCGCTTGGTTACTGCACAGCAGTAGCTCACTTTTGGCAGAGTCATTGGTTCTGGTCGAGAAAGGGTATATAATCCTTTCTTTAAAGGTCAAGTTTGCGCCGCATTAGGGGACCAAAGGGAATGCCTCTGAGGGAGCAGGCGGTTTCTGCAGTCTGACATGAATGGTGGTAGAGTTGCCAAGATGGCGTGTCAATTAATTTTTCAACAAATAGTTCGAAGATTGTCTCGTCTAGAGCCTCCGCATCGGTCATCCACATCAACAATAGCGGCGATAGATACAAAACTCGAGGATGGGACCCTTGTCCCGTCCGATTGCTTGTTCGGGACAATGGTCCCAAACTACGCCCGGTATGTTTCAGCCTTGCTCAAGCTTCCTTGCTTGACCATCTTCCGCATTTTAGCGGTCCTTGGCGACCAGCTTGATGACCTCGTTCAGTAATGGGAACGCGAGACTCGCAGCCACCTTTCGCAACAATCGACCTGAGTTGTAGGCTTGATGAAAGAGCTGGCTCCAATATTCGCTGTCGTGAAATTCTCGCAACAGACGTAGAAGTTTGGATCGCTGGGCGTCTGGTAAAACGTGAACCACCAACGGGATCAACGACTCGTTGACATTGTGTATCTCACCAAGGCGCAAACAGACCGGTACGACTCGATCCGCCGGTATCGCTAGTTCGTTACTCAACGCATCGATCGCTGCAGCGATGTTTTGGGCCTTGATCGATTTTTTGTCACGCAAATCATACGGCGGGTTCCATTCGGTGATCGCAATTAAAGAGCTGCGTCCCCTTTTTGCTTTCCAGAGGAGTCCGAGCGTGGGAACTCCGTGTGCTCTGTGACTCTGTGTTTTAAAGATTTCTGCATTTGATGTTCTAGCGGCGACCAGCCAATCGCTTTTTCGTTTGGCTGGATTCGCTATCTTCATTCCAGCTCTCGAAAATCGGCTGTACTCGTACGTTTGAACCTGATCCTTGTGACCATTCCTCCTTGAAAATATGGCAGGTTGGTTGAGGCGGGCTGGTTCCAGTTCGCATGGCCCCAATTCGCATGGCCCCAGTTCGCTGGGTTCAAGAGAAGCGTACCCATGGTTCACCGCCTCACTCGCTGGGCAGTTCAGGGCGGGCTGGCATTTGGCTTTCGACGTAGTCTGCAATGGCGATCAACCACGGATCCGCAAAGAACCTTGCGGTCAACTTGATGACCCGCGGTGCCATGGTGGCCGGTCGGCTGGGTTCGGTCGCGTCGTCTGGCCTTTCTCGGGTACGGCGGGGCGCGGGCAACTCTTGTGAGCCACAGCGAACGACCATGCTGGGGTGGCCTGTCAGGTTGGTCCGCGTGAGGTCCTCGCTGCCCAAGAGCACGTGTACCTTGCGCAGTTCCCTTTCGGTTTCTTGGATTAGCAATGTTCTCGCTCGCATGCTTTGAACATAATGAATGCCGCGAGCAAATTGCGATTTGCGAAGCGACGGGCCCCACAACCCCATGTCCCCGTCCGATTCGGCCGTTCGAAATAACGGGTCATGCATAGCACCCGACTCGACATCCAAGCCCACCATCAATGCGCCTTGAGGAATCGTGGAGGGGAACTCGATCGGGACCATCGTCGCACCTGCATCCTTCAGTTTGTCAAAAACCAACTGCTCGCTGTCGGACAATTGCGATGGTACATAACCAACGCGAAGCTTCTTGATGTCGAATTCCGGCCACGTCAAAGGGCGATCCACAACAGTCGGATCCATTCCATCGCTTCCTTGAATGGCGTTCAGCACGATCCCGCAGTCGATTGCATGCCTTGCGATCGGTCCTACTTTGTCCATGCTCCAGGCAAGCGTCATGCAACCATACCGACTGACTCTTCCAAACGATGGCCTCAATCCCATCACGCGGCAACGCCGGGAAGGCGAAACAATACTTCCAAGAGTCTCCGTTCCCAATGCAAAGGTGCATAATCCTGCAGCCACTGCGGAACAGCTCCCCGCCGACGATCCCGAGCTCCCTTGCTCGATGTTCCATGGATTCTTGGTCGTCGCATCAAACCAGATGTCGCCCATCGCTAACGTACCCACCGAGAGTTTCCCCAGCATCACAGCTCCAGCGTCATTCAATCGCTGAGCGACGGTCGCTAGATGAGGACGCACCGTGTCGCGATACGGTCTCGCACCCCACGTCGTTGGGAATGGGGGGACTGCAATAATGTCCTTCGCACCCCATGGGATACCATGGAGCAGCCCTCGGTCTTTGCCTTGTGCAAGCTCCGAGTCTGCTTGCTTTGCTTGCCGAATGGCTAGCTCTTCTGTTAACGTTACCACACATCGCAAAGCGGGATCCATCCGCTTGAGACGGTCTAAATACAATTCGGTAAGGCGTTGGCTGGTTGTCTTCTTCGCACGCAGCGCACTGGCCTGTTCGAGAATTCCCGACGCAGCGACCGAGCGCTCGTCTTGCCAATCGATGGTATCGACACCGCGTTGGAGGCGATCTTTCCACGACGCGTCCATGCTGGTTGCAAGGAACTGCTTTTTGCTTGCTTGTTCCGCGAGATCTTCTGGGAGCGTTTCAGCAAAAAAGTGAGGAACGAATGCCATCGCAGGTCCAGTATCGGCATCCAATTGCAATCGTCGCAGCTTGCGCTCATTCTCGGATTGATCCTGAAGCTGTTTGACCAAGGATTCCTTTTCTTTGTCGGTGAGCTCAATATCTGCCATCCATTGCGCGTCGTTGATCATCGCGCTGGTGACCGCACCCGACTCAGAAGCTTTATGCGCCAACACCCGCTGGAAAGCAACCGAACCAATGCCTATGGCAGTCAATTGTGTCATCCAAGCGCGTCGGTTGGTTAGCGTACTCATGGCAGAATCCTCAATCTCAAGGCAAGCAAAATTGGTTTCGCAAAGGACCCGGTCCGAGAACGTTCGCGGAAACGGGAGAGGCACCCAAGCTTTCGACACGATGTTAGCAGCCCGCAAAGTCCTGCGAAACGCTCAGCGGCGTTCCTTGCGAAAAAAACCATATTGCTACGATTGAGACGTCAGAATGCGAAGCTCCGATGGGACCGACTTAGCAGATGAGGGATGATTGCGAGCGGTTTCAGGATGACTTGGCCCTCTTTTTGTGGTATACTTAACAATCCTTCCACTACGGCCTAGCCGTGGTAACACCCGCATTTCCCACCTAAGTTCCACTCGATGCCTTCATCACGTGTCAGGGCACGCACCCAATCGATTCAAAACGAGCGACGCCGGTTTTTGCAGTCCGCATCTGTCGGCTGTTTAGGGTTCGGGCTTGCGGATCGTTTGGATCCAGCACAAGCCGCGATTGTATCGGGTGCCGTCCGAGCAAGGCCGGCAAAAGCTTGCATCTTTTTGTTCATGTGGGGAGGCCCGAGCCAACTCGACACTTTTGATCTCAAGCCGAACGCGCCGGCAGAAGTGCGAGGTCCGTTCAAACCGATCGCGACACGAGTTCCGGGTATTCAAATCTGCGAGCATTTTTCGAAGCTCGCACAGCACACCGACAAGATAGCTCTGATTCGTTCGTTAACGCATGACGACCCTGCGCATTTGTCCAGTGGCCATGCAACGGTGACTGGGCAGCTCGCCCCCGTACTTAAAAGCGATGCGACTCCTCCGAGCGCCAAAGACTCACCTCATTTCGGAGCGTTGGTTTCGAAGGTCCGTCCGAGCAACAAGGGAGTCCCTTCGTTTGTCACCCTTCCTTGGAAAGCATTTCACCCGGCCGCACCCGGGGGAGAAGCGCCCGGACAGCACGGTGGTTGGCTAGGTTCCCGCCATGACGGCCTTCTGCTAACAGGCGATCCCAACGCAAAGGATTGGAAGGCAGGAGCCTTGACGCTCCCAGCCGACATGTCGCTGGAACGCATGCACTCACGATACGATCTGCTGCGTGCGATGGAACGCAACCCATCGTCCTCTCCAAGCCCGGCATCCGAGCAACTGCACGATCACCAATCCCGAGCGTTCGAATCGATCACTTCGTCCCAAGTTCGCAGCGCATTTGACTTGTCGCGCGAACCCGACAAAGTTCGCGATCAATATGGCCGCAACATCCATGGCCAATCGGTTTTGTTGGCTCGCCGATTGGTGGAACACGGGGTGCCGCTGGTCACGGTCAATTGGCATAACGATGGACGCAATTTTTGGGACACGCACGGCGATAACTACAATCGACTCAAGAACGACTTGATTCCACCCGCCGACATGGCGCTTTCCGCACTTCTAGAAGATTTGCAGCAGAGGGGAATGCTGGATGAAACGTTGGTCGTATGGGTTGGCGAGTTTGGACGTAAGCCACAAATCTCACCGGCCAACGCGGGTCGCGAACACTGGCCCTTCTGCTATAGCGGACTGATGGCAGGTGGCGGGATTCGAGGTGGAATGGTCTATGGAGAAAGCGATGCAACCGCGTCGTATCCCATTTCGAATCCTGTCAGCCCCCAAGACTTTGGAACGACCATTGTCCATGCCCTCGGCATCCCCACGGACATAAAACTCCAGGACCGCGAAGGCCGGCCTCACCATGCGACTTCCGGCAAAGTCATTGAATCGTTGTTCGGTTAACGTCTATGCTCGACGAACTCCGCTTCCCATGCCTGCAGGA
>JANODW010000165.1:0-1347 GCA_031412875.1 Pirellula sp.
ACCCCCCAACCCGTTCTGCCGCAGTCGACGACCGTCCACAGTTGATGTGCTAGCCAGGATCCAGCCTCATTCCAACCTTTGGAAGCGGCTTCTTGAGGCTAGTACTATGACCACATGTGGATGCGAACCTTGCAGCTAGGCAAACCATATCACCGGCGACTCGATTCCATTGGCTAAAACGGCGCTCCACAAGGTGTTTGAGAGCATATCTCTCTTTTGGGAACAGGTCAGTCCGCGGCGAAGGGAGCTGGTTCGTGCGGAGATCTTGCCACGCTTCCCATTTAGTTTAACTACGAACACGTCGACCCAGCCAAAGAAGCCAATGCCCTGTTATCTCCAATCTAGGTACGTTGTCTGTGACGGAAGAATTCTGAAGCTTGGCACGCAAACGCGATCACAATACCACCCCCATAGCGTTGTTGAGGAATCATTTTGATTCGTCGATGGAACGTGAATAAATGAAGCGACTGCATTGCATCGGAAAGGACTTGCTATGATCCCTTCAGGATCCATTTCAAGCGATTCATGACGACCGGTGGTATCGCTTTACTCGACCACCGGCTGTCGCTGGTAAATGAGTGCGAGTCTTATGCGAAACGCATTCCGCTGTGGGTTGAGCCCTGCCAGTCCATGTGCATAAGTCAAGAAAACATGACGCTAAAGGAAGGGGACTTAGTTTCCCTAAGAGGTCGATCAGAGGACTTTTCTTATACACAGGACTGTTGCCGGGCGGTATTGTTCCTGTGCCTTTCGCTTCGCGACCCGAAGCACCGGCCTATTGTTCAGCCCGGAGATCTGATTACACTCCAGCACAAGCTAGGTGAAGTCTTCGGCAATGCGATTCTCAATTTGGTGAACCTCAACTACACTATCCAGTAGTTGGCTATTGATACAGCGACTCTTTCTGGAAAGATCGATTTGGACACTGTGCGAAGTTCGCACCCTGCGTGGAGCAAAAGAGTTTGGTAGATCAAAAACCGAAGATCCGAGTTGGATTTATTTTCTCGATGAACAAAAACGGTTTGGTTGGCGAGATGAATTACTTCGCCAATTTACTGCGTGCGATCGATTCTATTCCAAATCGGACGATTGAGCCTGTAATTGTCACCTCAACGAAAACGAGTACCGAGTTCACATCGCAGTTACCAAATTGGCAAATCATTCGGAGTCGTCTCGTCGAACGAAGAGAGACTTTGTACCTGGTTCGAAAGATAGTAGAGAGGCTTTTTCGACGCTCCTATTTTATCGAGCAATTGCTACGGAAACACAAAATCTCTGTTTTGTCGCATGCTCGCGCGCTCGAACCGGGGAGTAAGGTTGCAAGTATTGGCTGGATTCCTGACTTTC
>JANODW010000166.1:0-4707 GCA_031412875.1 Pirellula sp.
CCCCCCAGAACACGTCGAAATGCGAGTCGGAAGTCTCGCAATGTTGCGACGACTGAATGCGGTACGGATTTTGTCCTCGCCAGCATTTGTTTTTTGGAAAGGTTGCTTCCGTAGGAAAAACACCAAGTTTCGTTCTCAGGCAATGGAAAAGACCCTTAAGGATAAAATAGAAATTCGATTTTCGAATGAAACCATCGCTTTGTTTATGTGCGGCTCGTATGATAACCACTGAATCGAATTGCAATGGCTCATTTTGGTCGCTGTCTGACCCGAGGGATCGGTAATGTTGATACGGGTGGGTTTTGAGATTGCGTTCCTTTTTCCTGCGCCGACTCCTATTGTTTTGATGCTGAGCTTGCATTCGTCGGTCGACCCAAAAATTGTGTCTTCAGAGCCTTTACGGGTCGAACCCCCAGTCCCTGTTTTGCCTTACACGGATATCTACGGAAATCGTTGTAGTCGGGTGCTGGTCGCAGCCGGCCGTTCCACCTTTTTTAACAACGCCGTGGTCGAGGATAGCGGCTCGCCGGACCAGTTAGGTTGGGGAGCGATTCAGTACAACCCTCACGATTTGCCCAGCGATGTCCTGCTGTATCTGCTCGCGAGTCGGTATTGCGAAGTCGACGGAGAGCTGCGCGAGATTGCGTGGTCGCTTTTCGGTCGAGAACCTGCTGGCTGGAATCTGGTGCAAGCGATCTGCAATTTCGTGAACTTGCACATCGCATTCGACTACATGCAGGCCAGCGCGACGCGAACGGCATTCGAAGCATACAAGGGCAAGACGGGGGTTTGTCGAGATTACATGCATCTTGCCATCACCTTCTGCAGATGCTTAAACATCCCTGCGCGCTACTGCACCGGATACTTGGGGGACATCGGCGTCCCAGCAGCGCCTTATCCGATGGATTTCAGCGCTTGGTTCGAAGTCTACTTGGGCGGGCAGTGGTATCCTGCGGATGCTCGCAACAATACGCCTCGAATCGGTCGCGTTCTGATCGCGCGTGGCCGAGACGCGGCGGACGTTGCGATCACGACTTCCTTCGGCATCAATCGATTGGATACGTTTCGTATTCGCACCGAAGAGGTGCAATCCCCGTGAGTTTGCTGACTAGAGCGACGTGAGAAGCTGCTGGTTGCGAGCGATCCTTCGGTCGGTTACGGGCAAGGATTTCTCTCGGATCGCAAGTGACTCGGCCAACAGGGTGCGCGCTTCGTCGGCCTTTCCCATTTGGATCAAATTGACAGCCAGCGACTCCAATCGGTCAGCGATGCGAGGATGGATGTCCGGACAGTTGCTGCGTTCTGCTGCTACCGCATCGCGAAGCAAGTTCTCGGCCCTCACCCAGTCTCCATGGAACATATGGATTTTTGCCATCCGTTCCAGTCCCATTCCATCGGTCGGGAAGTCGCGTTCTTTGACTGCCTCTGCCAGAGCGCACTGGTCCATTTCGTTCGCCAGATCTGCTTGTCCGGATTCCTGCAGAGCGCGGGCATAAGTGAATGCGCACCAAGCGACTTGCGAAGCCGTTTTTCCTTCCCGTTTTTCCCACAAGGCTTTGGCATGCTCCAATGCCACATCGGGTTTCTTGAGTTCGAGATTGCACCATGCCAATCCGTAGTGCGCTTGTTCTGGGAATTTCCCCAGCTCCAATTGTTTGTTCAAGACATCTTCGTAGAGCTGTCCGGCCACTTCAAAGTTCAATGCGCTCATCAGTTCAAACGCGAACGTAGATCGGGCTTCGATTAACTTTTTATGGTCAGGGCAGATTTTGTCCGCTAGTTGGAAGAGCTCCAGGGCAACCTTCTCGGCTTTGCGATAATTTCCGCTTTCCACGAGAAAGCCCGCGTAGTCGCCGAGGGCAAAAAGGGAGATCGGATGATTGTGCGGAAGGAATTTTTCGATCTTTTCGTGAACCGCCTCGTAGCTCTTGGCTGCAAGAGCGTACCGTTTTTGCTTGCGATTGGTGTCGCAAGCCGCATACAGTTTGACGATTTCTGCGACCGTATCGTTTCCATCCATGATTTCGAGGAGGTCCAGCCAAGGGACCCGGTCGATCGTTTGGTAGGAGCTCAGAATGAGTCCAATCTTGGCCGCTTTGGTCGCCGACGCATTGTCTGGCAGCAAACGCCTTCGCAAGTCAAAACACTCCTGCATAAAGGGGATCGCATGGTTCGATTTCCCGGCATCCAAAAGCACACGGCCCATTTGAAAGAGGACATCTGCCCGCAATAACTGATCCTCGCGTTTGCTACCCACGGGAAGGGAGTCCAATACCACTTGGTAATTCGCTTCGGCCGATTGCCAACGCGACTGATCGTGATCGAGCCATCCTTGGTAGAAGGTGTGGAGCATGTAGTCGCGGCGTGGGATGCTGTTGGCCAATCCCGTTTTTTCTACGAATTTACGAGTCCCCATCGCATCCTCCAATAGGTGGCGCGCGGTCTCAAAATTACCCGATGCGCGGTATACATTGGCGACCATGTCGAGCAGTCGTGCCTTGACGATGGGTTGACGTTCCAGCTTGTTGACAAGACGCTCGGTCACGCTATCCAAGTGCGATTGCGGGATGGCCGGTTGCGCTTTGGCTGGCCCACTCCCCATTAAGAGTGCATTTACGGGGTCTGACGATTGCAGTATCGACTCAAAGAGACCCAGTACGTCGAAAGTCAAGTCGGCGGAGTTTTGCGTATCCTGCCTCGCCTCGCGTTCGTTTTTTAAACTATCTCCGACCGCGATCGCCGAGATGCTGGAAATGACTGTGGTGGCGATCAACAGGAGCCAAGTGGCTGCGACCCAACCTGCGAGCCGCTGATTCCTTCCAATCCACTTCTTTGCGGAGAAGAAAACCGATGCGGGCTTTGACTGGATAGGGTGCCCGTCGCGATAGCGTTTTAGCTCGTCTTTGAGTTCTTTGGCGGTTTGGAAACGATACTCGGGTTTTTTCTCCAAACACTTGAGGCAGAGCGTGTTCAATTCGGCCGGGATCCTCTTATCCAATCGAATGGGAGGCAATGGCTCCGCGTGCAATAGTTGAAAGAGGACGATCTGCGGGTTGCCTCGGAATGGAACGTCCCCCGTGAGGAGCTGATAAAAAACCACACCCAGCGAATAGATATCCGTTGTTGCCTGTGGCTTGCCTTTGCTTCCGTCGGCTTGTTCGGGGGACATGTATGCCGGGGTGCCTAAGAGTGCGCCGGTTTGAGTGATGGTCGCATCGTGATCATTGAAATCTTTCGCTAAACCAAAATCGACCAGTTTGATCGCACCGTTGTCCCCGACCAAAATATTGTGAGGCTTGAAATCGCGGTGCACGATTCCCTGCGAGTGCGCATACTCCAAAGCGCTCGCAACCTCGATCAATACGTCGACCGATTCCTGAATCGTCAACGTCTCCTTGGCCAAGCGATCGGCGAGAGATCCCCCCTCCACCAACTCGCTTAGAAGGAAACAAGAATCGCTTTCCTGACCTACCTCGAGAATCGTCGCAATGTTGGGATGCTTCAATCGCGATGCGGCTCGAGCCTCGCGCACAAAATGATCGGTTTGGGATGGAAGATCCGAATGCGGCAGTTTGATCGCGACGAAGCGGTTGAGGTGTTGGTCGTACGCTTTCCACACACAGCCCGAACTTCCCTGCCCAAGCAAATCCAAGAACTTGAACCTTCGTCCGCTGGGGCTTTGCAAAAAAGAATGGCTGAGAGCACTCGATGCCTTCGTTCGGGCCTCGATACGCTTGCCATGAGTTGAGTCCGCGGTCCGATGCGTCGGTGCGTCAACGCTCCACTCCGCTTGTATCCGATCCAATTCGGAACGTAGTTCCGATTGAATCGACTCCGGTGCCTTGGATAGATAGAGAGCGATATCTAACGCACCGGCACCGCCATTGAGATCGGCTTCAAACTCGTCGCACACACGTTCAATATCAAGCAGTTCTCGCTTTGAAAGAACTTTTGCTTCCAAGCTGGACATTTAGGAAAGGCTCCAGATAGATCGAATGGTTCTTAGCTTACGCTCAATGGACGTGAGACTGCATTCTACTACAGCACCGATCTCAATGTTGGTGTAGCCCTCCATTTTCATCATCGCGATTTTTTTTAGGTCTTCATGTTCGAGCGATTCCAAAAGGCGTCCTATCTGTTCGGCGCATTCGGCGGCGACCTCCGGGTTGGGCTCCCGACTGATGAACGCATGGAGTTCTTCGTCCTGATGCGCCGGATCCCCCGAGCTTATTTGCCGCCCGACGTCCCGTTTGCTTCGGCTGTCATAGTTTTGTTTGTCAGCCAATTTGCGTAGCGTGATGGTCAGGAGGAGCCTCCAAAGACTCTCTCGGCTCGAAAGCTCCGGAAATCGACCGTCTCGAATGCCAACGCAAAAGCTATTCATGGCGCTCAATACGATATCCTCCTCATCCGCCATCGCTCGAGAGGAAGAATGCAGTCGGCCACGTGTCAACGTCAAAAGCTGAGCAAAGAAGCGGTCCCATAAGATTTTGGCAGCTTCCTCATCGCCAGTCCTAAGCTTCAAAATCAATGAGGACGACGAAGGTTCGTTTGTCATGCCAAATTCTTTTCACTAACTCGGGAGAGGGGGTGGGCGCGGCCAAATGGTTGCATCGCCCTCTACAAGAATGGCATTGTAGTTCATCGCACCTTTGAAAAAACAGACAAAATCTCCGTTGCAATCTATGTCCAAAAATTTTTGTGAAG
>JANODW010000167.1:0-5909 GCA_031412875.1 Pirellula sp.
CGGGGACAGTCTGGATTGGTATCGAGGAAGGGTGCGAAGTTGTGCGTGCCTTGGCCAGCCAAAACAATATTGTTTTCCTTCGATCCTTGGTACTCGACAATTCCTAGGTTGGGTTTTTTCCAATCGATTCCGTTCAAGCTCTCTGCATAGCAAGTGAACTCGGCGTGTCCTTGCTTTTTGGTTTGCTCATCGAAATGTGCCCCTCGGTAGAACATGCGAAAGCGATCGCCATCCGCAAATAGCGTGTAGTAGGCGGACGTGTTTCCCTCCCAGGGCGCATCGCAAATCAACGCGACTTCTTTTGGGACTGGAGAATGTACTTTTAACGCGGTACCGCGATGTTGTTCGATCAGGAAATCGTCAACGAACAATTCACGCCGCGACCCAATGTCGATTCGGCGATCGAAAACAAAAGCCATGGTCAGGGTCCTCCGTAACGGTCACCAATACGGGAGGGTTTAGCCTGACTTGATCGGTTTGTACTCTCCATAAATTCGGAGCACGCCACGCTTTTTCGACCTCCCAAACGTGACCGTCGGCATGCAGATAAAGTACCGGCTTCGTCCATGCTTTGCACAGTTCGGCAACCCAATCCGCGTCCTGTTGCAGTCGTGCCTGCCACTCTGCAGAATCATGCACTTTTCCCCCTACGATATTCACCAGTTCGACATGGTGCTCGAGCATCGGTTCTTCGTCTGTCGCATAGGGACCGCATCCTGTGGCCGAAAAATGGAGCTCTTGTGCGGCGACTGGCATCGCCAATGCAGCCAGCATCAAAACCAATGGGAACGACGATCGCAACGGAAGCATTGTTTGTTTCCAATCAAAAAAGGGCAAACCCGATCGCGTTGCAACCGATTCTCACCCCGCGAGAAGGACAAGGAAAGGAAAAATGGGAGGTGACGGGTGAGAAGGGAGGAACAGGGGGCTCTCATTTCCAAGGATTGAAATGGACTTTCCATTCTGCCCATACTCGTGGGAAATGTAAACTAGCCAAACAAGAACACATTACGCAACACAACTCCCCCAAAACACGGCATCGCACCTGGCCTGTTTTCCGTAGGTCGCTTTTGCCGAAAGCGACTCCCACCTGTTTTGCAGCGGCGGCTACGAGTGAGGTGGGTCTGGGGGCTGGTGGCTCCAGCAGCGATGGGATGTAGAGGTCGAGGGACGCGATTTCCCCAGCGGAAGATTGGGAACGACGGGGTCATCTGTTGAAGGTGCCGGATCTGTCATATACTGCAATGAACGTGTTGGGTGCCCCGGGTAGTCGCTTGTCTCATGCATTGCCTCTCTTTCATCAGAATTGATTTCGAATGGCTAAACGGTCTGCCAAGAGCCAGCCGATGCTCAGTGGCTTTGATTCCATGTTTTCCGACCAGGAGGCCGAGGGCCAGAAGGTTGCGGAATCAACCATTGGCACCGATGAATCGATGGTAGCGGAATCGCCGGCTTTGCTTCCTAAGCTTCCGTTTCCTGCTGAAAACGACTTGGTCATCCTAGTCGATTCGCATTCATTGATTTACCAAGTGTTCCACGCATTGCCCGCTATGACTAGTCCGAATGGAGTCGAGGTGGCAGCGGCTCATGGATTTCTTCGCGACATCGCCAATTTGTTGGAACAATGGAAGCCCGATTTTTTGGTGTGCGCCTTTGATATTTCTGAAAAGACTTTTCGAAACGACTTGTACGATCAATACAAAGCCAATCGGGAATCGATGCCGGACTCGCTTCGTGAACAGATTCCAATCATCCATCGATGTTTGGAGACGCTCGCTATTCCCCAGATATCGGCTCCCGGTTTCGAAGCGGACGACATCATTGCTACATTAGCATTTCAAGCGGACCAGCGAGGCGCTAGGGTACTGCTTGTTACGAGTGACAAGGACTGCCGGCAGTTGATTACCGATCGTGTACAGATGTTGAATGTTCGAAAGAACGAGTTGTTTGGAGAAGCGGAACTTCGCAGCGTCTGGGGCATTCGCCCTGACCAAGTGGTTGATTTTCAATCTCTGGTGGGGGACTCTGTCGACAACGTCCCTGGAGTTCCCATGATAGGGCCCAAAGCGGCCCAGCAACTGCTGGAGCAGTTTAATACGCTCGACGAGGTGTACGAGAATCTGGACCGTGTCGCCGGTGACAAGCGAAAGGAAAATCTGAAGAATAACAGAGAGTCAGCGATGCTCAGTCGCGATTTGGTGCGTCTGAGTCGAGAATGTCCGATCGAACTTGCTTGGTCGCAGATGCGGCCCGGGACATTTGATCGCCAGGAGGCAACGGACTTGTTTCGCGAACTCGGCTTCAGAAGGCTTTCCGAGTCCTTTATTTCCCTTTTGGGAGCGACGCAACAGGCCACTGAATTAAAGCTGCCAACGGAAGGCTATCAGTTGATTGATGAGCCAGAGCAATTGCGATGCCTTGTCGAGACGTTATCGAGCGTAGAAACAATTGCAGTCGATACGGAAACGACATCAACACGAGCCCGCGATGCAGAACTGGTCGGCATCAGTATGTCGTGGGCAGAAGGAAAGGCTGCTTATATTCCTATCCTTGGACCTGCGGGATCGAAGTTGCTTGCGCTCGATTACGTTCAAAGCCAATTGGCCCCGCTGTTCGCTGATCATCGAAAAAGGTTTGTCGGGCAAAACCTCAAGTACGATGCAATCGTGCTCAAGTCTCACCAATTGCCGATCGCCAACATTGGGTTTGATACGATGATCGCGGATTATTTGCTCGATGCCGGGGGGCGCAATCACGATTTAGACGACATTGCCAAGCGGTGGCTGGGCCAGACCAAAATCACGACGGCTTCGCTCATTGGTTCGGGCAAATCGCAAATCACAATGGCTCAAGTGCCCATCGGAGCCATCTCGGCTTACGCATGCGAAGATGTGGATGTTCCGTTTCGTTTAGTTCCCCCGATGCGGACGCGTTTGCGCGATGAAAAGTTGCTCGCGTTGATGGACGATCTGGAGCTCCCACTGGTGAGCGTATTGGCTGATTTGGAGTATGAAGGAATTCGCGTTGATCGACCTCGGCTTGAGCAGTTAGGGGGGGAATTTCAAATCAAAGCCAATGCTTTGCGGTCGGAAATCATGGAGATGGCCGGGGAGGAGTTCAATCCGGATAGTCCCAAACAACTAGCCCAAATCTTGTTCGAAAAGTTCCGTTTGCGCGTTGTCAAAAAGACAAAAACGGGAGCGAGCACGGACGCAGAAGTGCTCGAAGAGTTAGCATCGGAGCATCCATTGCCGGCAAAGATCGTCGAATATCGTCAGCTCACGAAGCTTATCAATACGTACGTGGAATCGCTTCCCCGTTTAATTAGTCCACGAACGGGGAGGCTTCATACTTCGTTTAGGCAGGACATTGCGGCGACAGGTCGGCTGAGTAGTGTCGAACCGAATCTTCAAAACATTCCCGTGCGTACGGCCGAGGGCCGATCGATTCGATCGGCATTTTTGCCGCGTGAAGCTGGTTGGTCCTTGGTGACTGCTGACTACTCACAAATCGAGTTGCGGGTTTTGGCTCATTATTGCGGCGATGCTTCGCTTCATCAGGCGTTTCATGACGACGTCGACATCCACACCAGTGTTGCGGCCCAAGTAAACGGTGTGGATGTGAGCCAAGTCGACAGCGGAATGCGACGCAGCGCCAAAGCCGTTAGCTTTGGGATCCTCTACGGGCAAAGCCCATTTGGTCTTGCCAAAGGACTCGGGATCTCTCGAACCGAAGCCGGAGAATTCATTGACGCCTATTTCTCAAAGTACCCTGGGGTGAGAGACTTCATTGCCTCCACGTTAATGGAATGCAGAGAAAACGGCTACGTCTGTACCATGTCTGGGCGAAAGCGATATTTGCGAGGCATTCGCGATTACGTTTCGTTGCCAGACCCCAAGAAGAAGCAGTTGCTGGAACCCGAGCGCATGGCCATCAACACTGTGATCCAAGGGTCGGCTGCCGACATGATCAAGATGGCGATGATTCAATTGCAACGAGAATTGAAAACGCGAGATTGGCCTGCTCGGATGCTTTTGCAAATCCATGATGAATTGATTTTTGAGGTTCGAGATGATTTCTTGGACCGATTGGCCGAACTGGTTCGCAAGGTCATGACGACGGTCATGCCCTTGAGCGTTCCATTGAGAGTGGACGTTAAGCACGGCAGCAGTTGGGCTGCTTGTGAGTTGTTATGACTGTCACTGGGGAACGTCGACGGCCGATTGTCATCGGCATCATAGGGGGCATCGCGAGCGGCAAGAGCGAAGTGACTCGTCTGCTATCAGCGAGGGATGGCGAGATCTTATCTGCAGATGCAATCGCTCATCGCGTTTTATTGGAACCGGATGTAATCGAAAGCTTAGTTGCTCTATTCGGTCAGCAAATTCTTCGGCAGGATGTGCCGGCCGGTACGCGTGCCATCGATCGCGCTCGACTAGGATCGTTGGTATTTGGGAAGGATGAAGTGCAAAATGCGAATCGAAAGAAGCTTGAAGCGATTGTCCATCCGCGTATTCGCCAAGCATTGAAGTCCGCATTGGAAGAGCTGAAAAAATCCGAGACCGTAAGATGGGTCCTTTTAGACGCACCGCTTTTGATAGAAGGGGGTTGGATCCCCTACTGCGACCGAGTGCTGATGGTGGAATCGCCCGACGAAGCGAGGCAAAAACGGGCAATGGGTCGTGGTTGGACCAAGGAGCAGTGGATGGATCGCGAATCGTCGCAGTTGAGCCTTAACGAGAAGCGGAAGCATGCAACGGACTTTGTGTTCAATGTTGGATCATTGGCGCATTTGGAGCAGCAGCTCGATGCATGGCTAAGAAGAATCTCTGCTCCTATTTAGCAAAGCGTGAGTTCATGTGGGCTGACTGGGACTCAGAGCACGATGCACATACTTTGCTAGGATGTCCGTCTCAATGTTCACTTGGTCGCCCATTCGAAGCTGTCCCAAGGTTGTATTGGCGAGTGTATGTGGGATAAGTGCAACGCTAAAAAATTGGTCATTTGCGTCCACCAATGTCAAGCTGACGCCATCGACAGTGATCGATCCTTTCGAAGCCATCTGGCGAAGAAGACTTAAAGTGGTGGAGAAGTAGAAGTAGGACCATTGCCCCTCGTCCACACGACGTTCAAGTGTCGCTTGTCCGTCCACGTGTCCGGTCACGTAATGCCCCCCCATCCGATCTCCAACGCGGAGTGACCGTTCGCAATTCGCGAGGCTTGCAATGGCGAGACGACCCAAGCTCGTACGCGAAAGGGTTTCGGCCCCCAGCTCAAACCAGCAAATCGAGTCATTGATTTCGACCACGGTTAAGCAGCAGCCGTTCATTGCAATACTATCACCGATTCGAACGCCATCACACAGCGAGCCCAAGTCGAACCCCATGCGTTTTCCTGCTCCATCGTTTATAGAGCGAACAAGGGGGGCGGTGGATTCCACGAGGCCAGTGAACATGGTTTGGTAGCCTTCTTATGCTTCCGGGGTGGCTGGATTTTTCAGCGTCATGGTACGCGTCGCTTCCAGCAATTCGATAATTTGGTTCACATCCAGTTGTTCAGCGCGAAGGTTGTGAGCAAGCTGTAGACGCTCCAAAATTTCATCTATTTGCGGCTTCGTGAGGTCCTCTTGTGTCGCAGTGAACAACTGGCTTCGCAGGAATTTTCGCCGATGAAAAAAGAGGGCCCGAAGATGCGAATGGTAGTAATCAAGATCGACGATGCGACTGCGTTTGGACGCATTGGGAGTAACCCGGATGATGGCAGAATCCACTTTGGGGCTTGGCCAAAAGACGCTCGGTGGGAGGATTCTCAAAATTTCGCAATCGCACAGGCTCTGCATCCAGATGGTAAGAGCGCTGTAATCTTTGCAACTGGGTTCCGCCACGATTCGCTGAGCAAGTTCCTTTTGG
>JANODW010000168.1:0-8987 GCA_031412875.1 Pirellula sp.
CCCGGTCGGTTTTTAGGCTGAGCTGCTCGGCCGTCAGGATACAGAGCTTTCGCGTTACTTCGTCCAGATCGAGCCAAGGTTTTGGTTGGTTCATAACGTGATTGTAGTGTTTTTTAGCGGTTTCGACGGTCGCTCGGCTGCGAAAGATGGGCCGAGCGAGCCGAGCGATACGTTGAAAGAAAGGAGCCGCGAGGAAATTTGGCTCTTTGCACTCGACGATGGAGCGGGCGGCTGTTATCCTCTACCCTCCGTAAACCGGACCCTTTCCGGATTCTCGTTTTTGCACAGTTTGTTTCCGAATCATTATGTACGCGATTATTTGTGACGGTGGTCGTCAATTCAAGGTAAAAGAAGGGCAACTGCTCGACATTGATTACCGAGATACCGCAGTAACGGGCGACAAAGTCGATTTTGATCGTGTCCTGGCTATCGGCGGTGACGCTGGACTCAAGCTGGGGCAGCCTACGCTCGCGGGTGCCAAAGTGAGCGCTTCGGTGGTAGGTCTCGAACAAGGTGAAAAAATCTACATCCAGAAGTTCCGCCGCCGTAAGAACTACGAAGTGCGTACCGGACACCGACAGAAATACACCCGTATCAAGATCGAGTCGATCAACGGCTAGTTTTCATCGTCGCCGCGCGGTTCGTACAGCGGTAGATGCCATCGGTCCAGGATTTCTTTCATTGCCTCAACAACATCTGGGGCGAGTAGCGGGCAATGCCAAGCTGCGTCGATACTGCATGGTGATTTGTGAATAAGCGTCACCTCGTTTTGACCGGTTATCGCGGATGCGGCAAATCGGTGGTGGGTGAGATTCTTTCGAGGATGCTTTCTCGAACCCTCATCGATACTGACATCGCCATCGAATCCCGTGCAGGAAAGTCGATCGCGGAGATCTTCGCGGAGGCTGGAGAAGAAGGCTTTCGCAACATGGAATCCGCTCAGATCGATTCGCTTGGGACGCTGAGTGAGCCCGCGATTATTTCGTTGGGAGGTGGGGCGATATTGCGACGCGTAAATCGCGATCGAATCAAAGCATTGGGGTACACCGTTTGGTTGCAAGCCTCTCCGGAAACCTTATTCCAGCGGATTTCTAATGACCAATGGACTCAGACGCGACGCCCAAAATTGAGTAAGCTCGGTGATTTGGAGGAGATACGCTCGATCCTCGAAAGCCGACTGGCATGGTATAACGAGGTGGCTGATTTTGCTGTCCAAACCGATGGATTGTCGATGCAACAGGTTGCGGAGGCCATCGCGGATCGGTTTCCATTAATCACTTGAGCGCACCGGAAGCCGTATGGGTCTCGTCGAGTTAGGGCTATTGATCGTTGGGTTGGTGGTCGGCCCGTTTATTAACTATGGGATCTACTCTTTTGCTTATTTCCCTCGTCCGATTAGCGCTTGGCAGGTTCGGCCGAGCGAGTTGCCGGTCCTGCCTTGGAGCGCGCGAGTCCCCATTGTGGGGTGGCTATCGAGAGGTTCAGAGAGGCAGCATTTCGGTCCGACGTTTTGGCTGAGGCCATTTCTGATCGAATTGATCACGCCGATCGCATTGGTTTTTTTGTATCGCTATTGTTTGGATGGCGCTTTTGCTCCGGTAGGCTTGGTGAAGGTAGGTTCCAGCACGCTGGTACAGCAGTTTGTTGCGTATTCGTTATTGATAACGTTGATGTCCATTGCGACGTTTATCGACTTTGACGAGCGGACTATTCCGGATTTGATCACGATCCCTGGGACATTGCTCGGATTGTTGGGGGCGGTGTTGGTACCGGATTGGCGACTGCATGAATTGGCCGCTCCCGTTTTGCCTGCGTTGGTGGGGGTGCCGGTTCCCATGCAAGCAAATTCGCCCGAACTTTGGGATCCCGATTGGAATGGCATAGTCGGTCTCGTGTGGGGTCTTTCCTTTTGGAGCCTGTGGTGTTTTGGGATGGCGGACCGCAGGTGGATCACGCGCCGGGGGATTGGCAAAGCGTTCGTTTATTTTGTGGAGGTTTTAAAACGAAGCCCGAGCACGAAGTTTCTCCTGGTCATGTGGTTGGTGGGGATTATTTGTTTGACGGTTGCCTATTCGGTCGTGGGTGTCGCGAGATGGGAAGCGTTGCTCTCGTCCTTGTTCGGGATGGGTTTGGGTGGAATACTGGTATGGGGCTTTCGTGTGGTCGCGCGTTGGGCGATGGGGCAGGAGGCGTTGGGGTTTGGAGACGTGACACTCATGGCCATGATTGGATCTTTTTTTGGATGGCAAATCGTATGCTTGTCTTTTTTCCTAGCCCCGTTTTTCAGCATGCTTTTTGTGGTGATCATTTGGATTGTGACTCGCGACACGTCTTTGCCATTTGGTCCGTATTTGTGCGCGGCTACGCTTTATTGCATGTTGGACTGGGTGCGCATGTGGGGATGGTTTTCTCAGTCGTTTTTTCCGCCAGGGATTTCGTTTCTAATCTTTGTCTTCATGTTGGCATCGCTGGGTGCGATGCTTTGGATGATTCAGAGGCTAAAGCGAGTGTTGGGCGGGGCGATAGAAAGATAGGAGAGGGGCAACCCAAGTGAACCAGCAGCATAGTTTTATTCGGGTGACCATCTATTTTGGATTGTTTGCGACGATTGCCGCGGGCTTGATCGGTTTAGCCAAACATTCGGTGAGCCTTCCGCTGATGGTGGGCTTTTGTTCGATCTTATCCATTGTGTACACCGACATCCTCGGTTGGTTTTACCTTAACCGATGGGTGGTCTATTCCGCGATGGTTGCAGGTGCAGGGGTAGCCATTTTAGATTTTTTGGCCAATGCGCCGACGAATCAGATCATCGAGGTTGGAAATCTTTTGGTGTATGTGCAGTTGCCTCTCATGTTTCAAAAGAAGTCCAAGCGAGTCTTTGAACAGTGGGGAGTTTTTCTGCTTCTGGAGTTGGTGGTGGGGGCGTTGGTCAACAACAACGTTCTCTACGGTTTTTTGATGTTGCCGGTACTGGTGGTGGGTTGCGCAACGATGATGGCGTTGGCACATTTTTCATCGCAGCTCCGACATACCGAATCGATTTCCGAGTCGACCCACCTTTGGTCTCGGCTGTTGCATTGGCTCGGCAAGGAGCAACTGGTTACGAATCAAAACTCGGGCGTCAAGTTGATGGCAGTCGAACCTACGGAATTGGGCGGACAGCGCAAGGCGGACTTATTTGCACCGTCGCGTTGGAGTAGCACCGTGTTGCCATTGGCGTTTGCGTTGCTGGTGTTTTCGTTAGCCTATTTTTACTCGCTGCCACGATTGAGCATGAACTCTTATGACGCCAGCGTAGGCGGTCCGATGAGTATCGGATTCAATGAAAAGATCTCATTGCGTCAGGTCGGAAAATTGCAGCAAAACGAAGCGCCCTTGTTTCGGATGACGATGCGAGACGATCGCAAGCAAACAAGCTATCGGCCCGAGTCACCGCCTTACATCCGCGCGTCGGTATCGCATACCTATCTGGATGGTCCTCGCATGGGTTTGTGGCAACCGAGCGACTCCGGTCTGCTGCGCGATCCGCGAATCATGCGCGATCCGTTGGTGTCATCTCAGGTGAGTGAAGCTGTCGTCAATGAAAACGACGCCGTCACGGTGAACATTATTGAAAAGGGGAGCCTGGGCGATGTTGTCCCAAACATTTCGCCCTTTTCGCAGAACCGCAGCAAGAGCGGATTCAGTGTCGTACGACGGGACTGGCGTTTGATCGACACGCGAGAATCGGCTCAGTTAAGTTTTCAAAAGCGCCGTTATTCCTATGCGACGTATGCTTTCAAGGATGGGGTGCAAAGCGTCCTCCTTCCAGACTTTCGGGATTGCTTGCAAGAAGAAGAAGAGAACCCACCAAGAATGCGGTCTCGGCTGGGGCAATACAGCGAAGCGGAGTTGTTGGATTTTCCGGATTCTCTTCGTGGCGCATTGCCCTTTCGAGACAAAGTCTTAGGAGCGAGCAAATTCAAAGATGCGAGTAAGATTGCCAAAGCTTTATATCTAGAAGATTACTTCGCAAGCGGTCGAGACTTTCAGTACACATTAACGCTGACGGGATTAACCGATCGAAGTTTGGATCCAATCGTGGATTTTTTGCTCAACAAGCGGAAGGGACATTGTCAATTCTTTGCGTCCGCATTGGCCATGCTGTTGCGATCGATGGATATTCCGACACGCGTGGTGGTTGGTTTCCGTCCCGGGGAGTACAACGAGTTGGGCGAGTACTTTTTGGTACAGCAGAGCCCTGCGCATGTTTGGGTGGAAGCTTACTTTACCGTCGAGGAACTAGCATCGCAGTCGATTCCTGTTCCAAGCTATATCGAGCGGGGCGCGTGGATGAGGCTCGATCCGACGCCGGCAGGCAACGGCTCGAACTCGGGCGGATCGCTTCGCAGGTCCGACGGCCAGACCATGGAAGTGATGCAGGAGCTTTGGTCTGAAATGTTTCTTAACATGGACAAATCAAAGCAAAGCACTCTCTTTTCTCTCTTCGGCGAATCGTCGGATGGTTCCTATGCAGAAGCTTGGAAGAATCTCAAGGAAGCGGTGGAGCGAGTCCGCAGCAATCGATGGGTGGCATTGCTGGCGTCGCCAGGAAGATGGTTTTCGTGGCAGGTTGCGATGGGGGTGATGGTCATAGGGTCCATGTTGGTGTTGGTTTATCGGCTGTTGCTATGGATGTTTCCCAAGTGGATTCCGAAGATTCGATTGCGTCCAACTTTCGGACGGTCGGCACTATCCAAAATAGACTTCTACAATCGGGCGGTTCGCCAACTGCAGAAATTTGGTTTGCAGCGGGGGCCGGCCCAAACGCAGCAAGAGTTCTTTCACGACGCATCGGAGAAGCTCTCCGAGGTTGCGATCCATTTGGACGCAAACCTGTTCTCTCGGCTCTTTTACCAACGGCGATTTGGGGGCCTATCGGAACTGAGCGTAGCCGATCAAGCGTTGATTGAAGCGGCGCTCAACTCTTTAGAATCCGAGGCCGCAAAACGCAAAGGCACGATCGCTCGTACCGGTTAAAGGACTTGTGCAGGCCGCGGGGCTAACCGCGATTGCCCACATGGAGGAAATTGAAGCGATCATCCGTCGAAATCCCTAGGAATATCTCGTGTTAAAGCCATACCCAGGCTAAAATCTTGAGATCAGTGGGAGGGAATTGTTTGGAAATTTGAGTGAAAAAAATGAATAGATCCGCGGCGGCAGAATCGGCACCAAAAAAGGTTCTCAATGAACCGATGGAAGCAAGACCAAGTCCGACTGAAAGCAAGACTCTGCGAAGCTGGTTTTTATATGGGTTGATATTGCCACTCATGGGCATGCTCCCCCTGCTAGGTCTGCAAGCACAAGCGTTGATTACCCAGCCGCGATATCGTTATTTCCCGCTGGTGATTGCGATTGGAATTTGGCTCCTTTTTAGATCGGGGAGGGCGAGGATGGCGACTGGGCTTCGAGCCGCTGTTGCCCTCGGTTTGTCCGTGTTGGGCATCGGCATTGCTTCGGTCGGGACCTTTTGGTTTTCCCCATGGATCGTCCATTTTGGATCGGTGTTGGTGATCATTGCATGGGCGTTAGGTGCCTTGGCTCCTACCGCATGGACCCGGATTTTTGCGATGTGTTGCCTATTTGCCGTCGTCGTTCCTCCCCCTGCTGCCATTGATGGTCCCATCCATTCGCGGCTTCAGTCGGTCATGAGTTGGGGATGCAATGGTTTTTTGGACGCGGTAGGAATTCCGAATATTGTCGAGGGAGACGTGCTTGAAATTTCAGGCAAGAAGATTCGCCTTTCGGAGATGTGTGGTGGCGCGGATAGTTTCGCTGCACTCCTGGGCATGGGAATGGTTTTGGTCGTATTGAGGCGCAGCGCTCTTGTGGTCGGGTTGGTGACATTATTGTCGATTCCCGTTTGCTATGTTTTAGCGAACATGATCCGGCTTCTGGCCATTGCGCTGGCATTTGAATACTACGACGCAGACCTCACGACGGGAACGGGATATCTTGTGACTGCAGTCCTTATTTCTTTCGTTGCGGTAGCGAGCGTCCTGTTGTGGCACATTGCGTTGACGGCGCTATTGGAACCCATTGCGGTGAATAAGGGCTCGAACAACCTTACCGAGCTGTATCGAATGATGATGTCATGGCCGATCCCTAGAGCTTGGTCCCCCGGCCAAGGCAGCGAGGCGGGTATCGCCGTCGCCACTGCTCCCATATTACGGTATCGAACCGCCATCATGGGACTTTCAAGTCTCGTTTGCGTTCTCCTGGGTGGGCTTGCGGGCTATGCTGCGATCCGAAGTGTTAGCACAACCATCGCAAGCATCAACTTGAGAGAAGAGCAGGCGGCGTTGCTGCCGTCGCAAGACGCGTTTCCAAATCCGTTTGGTAGCCTGCGAATGACCGGCTTCACTCCGACAGTCAAATCGGAAGCGAACGTGTTGGGCAAATATTCGAATTCCTGGAAGTTTGAGGACAAGGGCAGCCAGTTTTTTGTCACGTTTGATTTTCCATTCCCAGGCTGGCGTCCCGTATGGTTGGGCTATCAAGCCAATGGTTGGAGAATTCTGAAGGTGCGACCAGCGGACGATCCTGCGAGCCCGGGCAGCACTTCGTCGAACATTGAGGAATGCCAGATGCAGAATCAGTATGGGTTGTACGGATACGTCTGGTATGCATTTTTCGATGATCAAGCCTTGCCGACAGCGGTAGAGAGTGACACCGGTGGCGGTCGCATTAACTTATTAACGCGAATTCAAAAACCCGTAGTCACCAGTTCTAAAAATTATTTTCAAGTCCAGTTGTTTTTAGAATCGGGGCGCGAGTTAACCGAATTGGAAATCGCAAGCCATCGTAAGCTCTACCTTCAAATTTTCGAGCGAATTCGCTTGCAGAGTGAAGCGGTATTGAAGAAAGCTCAGTAGGTAACTTCATGTTTTTTAAGAAAAAAAAGCCTTCCGAATCCGATCCTTTAGATCCGAACAGCGTCGCTGCACGCCTGCGTGGGCTATGGATCTCACCGGTCGACTTGGCGGGTGAGTTTCTCGACCTGAGCGCGTACTGGCGCAGGACGAGGAGGTGGCGTTCGGTGTGCGCGCTATTGCCAATCGTCCTGGTCTTGGTGGTGCTAAGCGTTTTCGTTGCGATTGGTAAATGGAGTTCTAACAACGCCAAAGTGGAATGGTATGCAGAGCGGGCGTTCCAGGAATTTGCTAAAGTGGATTCGGCAAAAGCAGAAAGCGAATCGCCTGACAAAACGGACGTGGACCCAGCGACCAAGCGGTTGCCAGAACTCATCGACATGCTGTATCGACGCGTGCTGCAGCTCAATCAGAACAACAAGTTTGCAAAGTTTTATGTGGCCAATCAAATGGCTCGGTACGGTAGCCGGAGCAGCGCTCGACAAATTATGGAGAGCATTGCGCCTCTCCAAAGCAATGGATTTCCAAAGGCTCATGCGTGGTTGGCAATCGACCTCATCGACAGAGCTCAAAAAGGAGAATCCATCAACCTAGACACGCTCAAGTACCATTTGAAGCGAGGAACAACGGGCGAGGAAGCCTCTCCCGATTTGCTTTTTGCGTATTCCCAGTTGTTGCAACAAGAAAACAAACCTGCAGAATCGCAAGAGTACTTGAAACGCGCTGCACAGGCAAATCCGAAACTGCTGGTCAACTCGATCCGGACCTATCAACAGAATGGCAATCCAACTCAAGCCGCCGCCGCAGCCGACTTGCTCGTCGAAAAGTTAAAAAGCCAAACAGAGAATCAAGAAGAGAACATTGTTCTGTGCGCGCAAGCGTATGCCATGACGGACAGGGTGGATAGATCGCTCGAGGTACTTCAGGTAGGTTTGAATCGATTCCCACAGTCCCCTCCCTTGCGTCGGGCGTTGTCGGACGCGTATCGACTCAAGTTCCGATTAACTACAACGCAATCCAATGGGCAAGTTCAAGTGAACTTGGAGTTTTTGAACGCAGCGATCGCCTTTGATCCATCCAATACGGCGATCCAAGAAGAGCTGACCTCCCTGTCCCAACTGGGCATCGGACAAAACGAGGCGACGATCGAAGCGTTACGAGTGCAAATCGCCACCTCTGGCACGTCGTTCGCTGCGCGCTTGCTGTTGGCCGAATCTGCCTTTCGACGAGGCGATTTTAAGAGCGCGATCAACGACTATGAAGTGATCCTTGCCGAGCTCCCAACGATGACTCTCGCGCTGAATAACCTCGCCATGTTGTATACTCAAATTGCCCCCCCGAGATTGGACGAGGCCATTCAGTTGATCGACCGAGCCATCGGCGTGGCGCCCGCTGTCTCAGAGTTTTATGATTCCAAAGGGGATATTCTCGTCGCCCAGGCGAAAAAACAGGAAGCCATACAGAACTACTTGCTAGCGATCGAGCGAGCCCCATTGCGAGTCGATAGCCGAGAAAAATTGATCGATCTCTACGAGGAGCTATCGCTCTCAGAAAAAGCCCAAGAACAACGCGACAAGCTGGTAGAAGTTCAAAAGACGATTGAAGAACAACGCGAAAAAATGAAGGAAGCACAGGAACAGGCCAAACAACGGGCCGAGGCCGCCTCCTCCAACCCACAAGCGATCCCACAAGCAGCGGACCCGTCCACCGAAGCTACCCCCGTCCAAACCAAGCCAGATCCAGAGAATCCAGCATAATCCGTCAGCAGGACCTGGACGCCGGATCGGGACCGAAGGAGTGGGATTCCAGCCGGCTACCAGGAAAACGCGAGGTCTGGTACTATCGCATCGCCAGCTATGCGTATCCTGCATTGCAAATATGCGAATTATGCATTGGATGGATTCCTTACCAATGCGCACAATTACCGTAGTTGTACGCGCAGAACCCTGCCGCCATCCGACAAATCTACCTTTCCAATCTAGGGAGAACCTATGACTGCCAAACTTCAGTTTGCTCGACTTCTTGCGAGCGTGGCTATGATGTCTATCGCTACTTCCTCATTTGCTCAAAATGGTG
>JANODW010000169.1:0-2818 GCA_031412875.1 Pirellula sp.
GGTGTACGAGAAAAGTTGCGGGGGTATGCCCACAACCTTCTAAGGTACGGTACCTACCTACCCAATGTCAACTTTTCCCCCAGGGATTCGGCCAACTTCAAGACATATTTTGACGATTAAAACGAGCGGGAGCGCGAACAAGCCCAAGTTTCTAATGTGGGTTTTGCCAAATAGTCGCCTTTCGCTCTGCGAAAGTTGCGCCCACCCTCCCTAGCTCAAGCCTATCAAGCACCCAAAAAAGTTCCGTCGTCATCGTATCGCACGATCGCAAAGTAAAAAAAATTCACCACCATCATCGGGATCACGGCCCAAAAAACAGGCCCCACGAACGCGATAAGCGAACCGGCCACCACAAGATAGAGGGACCAAAGCCACCATGTCTGCTTCAAAAATGCTTTGTAACGTTTCATTCCTCTTTTTCTAATCCCGCACTCTCTTTTCGTACATAGGAAATCGCCCGAAGCCATGCGGTCAACTTGCGGAAAATGCGATCGGTTTTAATTCGCCTGGGATCGAATGCTGCAGTTCGCTCAAATCGATGCAACCCAAGATGCAATCCGCCAGCCGATGACCGTACCACTGGCGATACCCAAGATAGCTGGTCGTCAATCGCGGATTCACCTCAATGAGCACGCACTCGGAACTCCCCTCCGGAGTGTCGCATACCACAAGATCAATCCCAATCCAGCCATATCCGCCGTCCGGCAATGCACTGCGCACTTGATTCACCCATCCACACAACGCTCTTGAAACCCAAGGCACAGCGACCGAACGTTCTTGGAATAGCGATTCGATCGGACCCGCTCCGCCGCAATACTCCACCGCCCAAGCTCCGTGCGTTCGTTCATCGCTTCGCAGGGTGATCCTCTGTTCCATCGTCCCCACGATCTGCCAGCGATCTCCACCAATGATCGCTACACTCGCTGCTCGGCCCGACAACCACGTTTGAACGATCCATTGATCATCGCACCAGTTTGTCCGCGGTTCGCGTTCCAGCCACCTCATCAGAGCGCCACCATCGCAAAAGACCATCATGTCTGCGCATCCCGCTCCATCGCGACGTTTCAGTGTCACGGGAACAGCGTCTCCTATTTGATTGCTTGATTCCCTCCTTTGCTTTGCCCGCCTGAAATCAGACAACAACTGCGTTGTCGGGTGCGGCACTCCTGCTTGCACCAAGCAGTTGGCAGTCAGCAACTTGTCGCTGGTCGCATGGATAAAGGAGTGATCCGAGGCAACCACTTGGGCGCCCGCTGACCGCAACTCAGCGACAATGCAATTCAGTTCATCGTGAAGCTCGGGAGCAATGACGATCACGCGATCACACTGCAATGCAATCTCCCTCCATCGCGATTTCCATCCGTTGGCAACATAGTGCACGTGCGCGTGGCTCGGGATCTGCCCAAGGCTGCGAGCCCCGTCTCCTACGAGGGCTTTTTGGTCCAAACAGAGATGCACTTCATGGCCGCACAAGCTCAGATCGCATGCCAGCGCACAGAGCATCGATAGCCCCTCGCGAAAGAGAGGCTCAAACAGCTCATTGCTGCCCAGCGGATAGGAGTCGGCACCTGCTTTGCAAAGCCCTCCGCCGCAAAGATATTCCAGGACGGCTACCTTCACTCGTCCCTTCGCAAATTCAAATTGGATCGGCCGTATTTCAACGCATACCACTGTCGCCATTTCGCTTGATCGTATTGCCAATTGACGCCCTCGGCGAGATCGACCAACGTGGCCAATGCGGTCGGATGCTGAACCGGAATTCTAAATTTCTGAGAACTACCGGTGCCCATCGACATGCCTCCGTCGGTGCTAATCCCCGTTTTTCCAGGATTCGTCTGAACGACTTCCTTGATCGTGGAGATCGCGTTGATCAGCGTTACGATCGCTCGCTTGTCTGCAAACCCTTGCAGGTTGCTCGCAGCTCGATCGAATTCACCCTGCCGTTCACTGGGTGGTCGGCTCAGGATGTTGAGGTAGTATTGGAAAGCAATCTCGCGACTCTCCGCCGTACGATTCAATACCTCCAGCGCCAGATTATTCAATTCGGAATTGGCCGTCTGCATAGACAATCTCAGAAAGACACCGATGGCTGCGTTTCCCGGCATCCGCGTTAGGAGATTGATCAACAACTCCGATCGAGGATTCTGCTTGAGCAATTCCTCGAGTTTCGGAATCGCCATGGGATCGTTGAGGTTCCGAAAGAACTCCGCCGCGGCAGCGCCCTTGGGTCCTTTTTCGTTCAGGTTGCGCCACTCTCGGTCGATACGATTTGCGATTTCCGCAGTCGCTTTCTTTTGCTTTTCCGCGGCCTTCAAGATCGCTTGCGACTCAGGTGTATCCCACTCCCGTCCCGCTTTGATCAATCCTTTGCGTTTGTTGATCAGTTCCGTCGGAACCCATTCCGACGACTTTGGATCGGGATAGTAACCGCCCAAGGCGCTCCAATTTTCATCGCTGGGATCCAACTCGACGACACGTTCTCGATGCGCCTTTGCGAGGTCTCGAAAATCTTTATTCAGCGCCATGCTGATTTCGCGATGCAGTTCCGCCGTATCGTCTTTACTGCCTAACTGCTCATAAATCTTTCGTATTTCAGGTTGAATCGGATTATGCTTCAACTTGCCTGCGGAAATCTCCAGCACGACACCGTCAGTCGTTTGGATCTTAAACATCTCGCTCTTCGGGTCATTGAGCAATTTCCCCGTGACGATGCCGCCACTTTTCAATTCGAAAACGTCGGCAAACAAGTTGGCAGCACCATCGCTCCACCCAAAGGCGCAGAGCAATATGGCTTTCCATCCAATCCATAGCGATCGAC
>JANODW010000170.1:0-5704 GCA_031412875.1 Pirellula sp.
GCGTTTGGCACGCTACAATACGGGGCGGCAGACGCTCCTAGTGCAATGGTTTCGGGGCGCGCCGAATTCACGATTCATGACAGGCTCGACGCCTATCCCACCCCATTATCAACCCCCTCTCAATCAAAAGAGTTGCTCATGAAGCCGCCTCTCCATTCTCTCGTTCTGTTCCTGCTAACCGCTGGGTCCGTTGGCGCTTTCGAAAACAATTCCCCTAATCTCAACGCCCCTAAAAAAATCGTCTTTATCGCAGGCAAACAGAGCCACGACTATGGCTCCCATGAACATTACGCCGGCTCTCGTATCCTCGCCGATGTGATCAAAAAAACCGATCCCAACATCCAATGCGAAGTCATTCGAAACGGCTGGCCCGCTGACGCGTCGATCCTCGATAATGCCGACGCGATCGTGGTCTACTCCGATGGCGGCGGCGGGCATCCCTCCTTGCCCCACCTCGAAAACCTCAAGAAACACATGGACCGCGGAGCTGGCTTCGTCTGCATCCACTACGCGGTCGAAGTCCCCACAAAAAAAGGAGGGCCTGAATTCCTGTCTTGGCTCGGTGGCTACTTCGAAACCAATTGGTCCGTCAACCCTCACTGGGATGCCAAATTCGATAACCTCCCTAAACACCCCATCACCTCCGGCGTCAAACCATTCTCCACTCGCGATGAATGGTATTTCCACATGCGATTCCCGGACAATATGAAAGGCGTTACCCCCATCCTTTCGGCCGTCCCGCCCGCATCCACCATGGATCGACCCGATGGTGAACATAGCGGCAACCCCACTGTCCGCAAAGAAGTCGCCCGGGGCGATCTCCAACACGTCGCTTGGGCCACCGAACGACCCAACGGCGGCCGATCCTTTGGCTTCACCGGTGGTCACTTCCACTGGAACTGGGGACGCACCGAACAAACGAAACTCGTCGCCAACGCTATCCTCTGGGCCGCCCATGCTCCCGTCCCTGACGCCGGTGCGAACGTCGAACCAAAAACCGTCGAACAACTCAAAGAAAATCAAGACGAACAAGTACCCGCCAAATTCAAACCCGATGAAATCGCCAAGGCCTTTCAACTCATCTCAGCGAATTCCAACACAGCCAACCCAACTGCCGCTACCTCTGCAAAGCCCTCGGCCTCCAATGCCAAATTGCTGTTCTCCTCACAAACCGTCAACGACAAAACTTCCCGCCATCAAATCGATGTCGATGTCGATATCACGGATGTCAAAAAACTCTATCTGGTCGTGACCGCTGGCGACGATGGCATCGGATTCGATTGGGCCGATTGGGTCGAACCGAAACTCGTCGGTAAAAATGGGACCAAGTCCCTGCTCGATCTCGATTGGTTCGAAGCCTCCAGCGACTTCGGCAGCCCAGCCAAAAACGCCAACGTCGACGGTGGTCCATTGCAAGTCCGATCCACCCCCGTCAAAGGGATCGGAACACATGCCAACAGCGTCATCGGATTCCAACTCCCAGCCGGCTACGAACGATTTCAAACCGGTTGCGCGCTCGACAACGGCGGCGTATCGCGATCGCCCGACACAACCTCCGTCCGATTCCATATCGCCGCCGAAGCGGTTCCCGCAGGACTCAACCAATGGGGCGGTGGACAATCCGGCAGCGTCGCGGCTGGCGATCAACGCAGCAGCGACAAAGCAGTCGCAGGACTCGTCGTCGCCGGTGGACTCGAAGCTGCCCTCGCAGCCTCCGAGCCGATGCTCAAAAGCTTAACCAACATCGACATCGATCACAAAGGTCGCATCTGGGCCTGCGAAGTGGTCAACTACCGACGTCACAAAGACGATCGCAAAGAAGGGGATCGGATTCTCATCCTCGAAGATACCAACCAAGACGGAGTGGTCGATACGTCGAAAGTTTTCTATCAAGGGCGCGATATCGATTCGGCCCTCGGCCTGTGTGTCTTGGGCAACCGCGTGATCGTGAGCGCGGCTCCGTTCGTGTGGGAGTTTATCGATGAAAATGGCGACGATGTTCCCGACTCCAAAAAAGCCATCTTGACCAAAACAGGCGATCCACAGCATGACCACTCGGTCCACTCGTTTATGTTCGGTCCCGATGGCAAAATGTACTTCAACTACGGTAACACCGGACATCGGCTCTGCGACTCCGAGGGCAAGCCGATCAAGGACCGGTGGGGACGTGAAATCAATGATTCCGGCAAACCCTACAGGCAAGGGATGGTCTTTCGCTGCAACGAAGACCTAAGCGATATGGAAGTGCTTGGACACAATTTCCGAAACAATTACGAAGTGTCCATCGATTCCTTTGGCACGCTTTGGCAGTCCGACAACGACGATGACGGCAATCGGGCCACCCGCATCAATTTTGTGATGGAGTTCGGCAACTACGGATACACCGACGAAGCCAACGGGGCGGGCTGGCAAGTCGAACGCACCAACTGGGAACCTGAGATTCCAAGACGCCATTGGCACCTGAATGATCCCGGCGTCGTTCCCAACATGCTCATCACCGGCGCGGGTTCTCCAACAGGAATCACCGTATACGAAGGGAACTTGCTACCGGAAAAGTTTCGCAATCAAGTGATCCACTGCGATGCAGGCCCCAATGTGGTGCGTTCCTATATCGCCAAGCCAGAAGGCGCAGGCTACTCGGCAACGATCGCGGACATCGCCGTGGGCGAGTACGACAAATGGTTCCGACCCGCTGACGTATGCGTTGCTCCCGACGGTTCCCTCTTTGTATCGGACTGGTACGATCCGGGAGTCGGCGGCCACAACATGGTCGACATGGAACGCGGTCGATTGTTCCGCATTGCCCCACCGGGTTCGAAGTACACCGTTCCTAAATTTGATTTGACGACCGCCGCTGGGGCCGTCGAAGCACTTCGCAACCCATGCAACTCGGTCCGGTTTATGGCTTACCAAGCCCTCGTGAAAATGAAGAACGGCGCGGTCGGCGAACTCAATAAACTCGCCCTCGACAGCAACCCTCGCATGCGGGCTCGCGCTTTGTGGCTGCTGAGCAAAGTTGGCGACGCCAAACAGGTGGTTCAACAAGCGATGAAGGACAAGGATGCCGATGTTCGTATCACAGGCATTCGCATTGCCCGGCAAGCGAAGTTTGCGACGAAAGACTATGTGCCGAATTTGTTATCTGATGCGAGCGTCGCTGTATTGCGCGAGGTGGCGGTAGCGCTCCGAGAGGACAAATCGAGTGAGATGCCAGAGTATTGGACCAAATTGGCAACGAAGTACGATGGCGTCGACCGTTGGTTTCTGGAGGCCCTTGGGGTGGCCGCTATGGACCGTTGGGACGATTGCTTGATGGCTTGGAAGAAAGCTACCCCTGGCAATTTAGATTCGAAAGCCAGCCAACTTATCGTCTGGCGAGCCCGAGGTGCCGCAGCGGCGCAGATGCAAGCGGAATTGCTCAAGAACTCCAAGATGAATGACAGCGATGTATCGGCCATGCTTCGCGCGTTGGATTTGCAAGACGCAGATGCGAGACAAAAGGCACTGCGAACGCTGCTGGATTCGGCCAACACTGACAACGACCAAACGCGCCGCGATCGAATCGTCGTCGAAGCACTCATGCGGCTTGATAGCGTGGACATCAATGCCGATCCCAAACTCAAGCAAGGGGTAGATCGCCACCTCGCGCAACTCAAGGACGATCCATCGCAACTGAAGATCATTCAAAAGCTGAAACTGTCGGCGATGGGCTCACGGCTTATCGATCTGGCTGCAAAGTGGGGCGAAAATACTCAATCGGTCCAAGCCTTGGAGTTGGCGGTCGAGCAAGGTGCGCTGCCTGATTTAACCAAAGCGTTTTCCGCCAAGGATCCGGATGAGCGTACCCTGGCTCTTTCAAAGGTAATGACGTCCGGCAAGGGCAAGCCGATCCAAGATCTTAGACTTGCATTGATCGACGACAGCAACGTCTCCAAGGTCATCAAGGTGGATGCAGCGGTCGGACTCGCAAGAACCAAAGGGCTTCATGGCAAATTGATTGAATTGGCTAAGGCCAATAAGCTGCCCGCGGAGGCGAAGATGCTGATCGGGGCGACCCTTCGCAACTCGGAGGATGCCGAGGTAAAGAAGGCTGCGGCGGACCTATTCCCTGCTCTCAAGACATCTCAAAATCCTCTGCCGCCCATGGAGGTGTTGGTCAAGAAGAACGGCAACGCAAGCGAAGGAAAGAAACTCTACAACGGCGTCGCCACCTGTTCTCAGTGCCATCAAGTAGGCACCGAAGGCAAGAACGTCGGGCCGGCTTTGACCGAGATCGGCAGCAAACTCTCCAAGGATGCGCTGTACGCTTCGATCCTCGCCCCCAGCGCGGGAATAAGCCACAACTACGAATCGTTTGCAGCCCGGACAGACGAAGACGAGATCATCATTGGGCTGATGGTCTCCGATACGCCCGAGAGCGTGACGCTCAAAGACGCAAAGGGAATCGAGCGGACGATCAAACGAAAGAATTTGCAAGAAATGAAGAAGCAAGAAAAATCTCTGATGCCAGAGAACTTGCAGGAGACGATGAACGAACAAGGATTGATCGACTTGGTCGAGTACTTGGTGAGTCTTAAGAAGTAGGTCACTCTTGCCGAGAGTGACTTTTTTACTCAGAGTCGCATCCGGCAGATGCGACCTACGGTTAAAGGGATTGAATTGTATGGATGAACAAAACGATCCCAATTGGCTCAACCATATGGCCAAGCAGCAGCCGTCACGGTTGCGGCTCAAGTCGATCTCCAACATTGTCGATCGGCTGATTGTCGAGAAGGGATATGCTGCCCAGCAATCGACCGAGGTCCTACGCGAGCAATGGCGCATCGCTGTCGGAGAGTCGCTCTTTTCTCAATCGCGGGTTGGAAAGATCCATCGAGGAGTCTTGCAAGTGTTCGCCTTGAACCACATGGTCCTTTCGGAGCTAGAATACTCCAAGAGCAAAGCCCTTCGACATTTGAAATCCGCCTTGCCTGATTTCAAGTTAAAGGACATTCGTTTTCGATTGGTCGAACAGTAGCGGAACGGCGCAAGCCGTCCCGTGAGGACCTGTAAAGAATCACAACGCAGAATCACGGCGCAGAATCATTGTGATTTCAGGCGTGACACCGGAGGGCCCGCGCTCTGCCGCTTTTGTGGATCGCCTAACGTAATGCCTTGGCTTCTTCGCGTGCAGCTTTCAAGGCAGCGGTTTCGTTGGCTAGTTTATTTTCTGAGCCCGCTGGGAAATACTGGACGTCGTCCGACAAATAGTAGGGGCTGGGCAACGTTTGGCCTGCCACGTGCACTTGGCAACCCGTGTTAGCAGCGACTCCGAGCGAACCGGCCGCAATGACCATCCAAACGCCAAGGTTGGGTTTCTTGCAATTCAACATTTCTGAATTTCCGTTATCCTGGGGACCGCATAGGGCCAGCTCGATGCTGCGTCAGACTCAAACGAAGTCGACGGTACTACGGGTTGTATCGGGTCTTTCAGTTGCCTGCTTGAGAGAAACTTTGCCGGTTTCACGGATCGAAAGGTTGGCATCGCACTGAGCTTGCGTCCATAATGGTTTGCTAGCCATCGCACCTAACGCCAAGAGTGCTCACCGCAAAAGAGAATGAAATGCGTGAATTGATCCAAAAACGGACCTGGAATTGGATTGCTGCATTCGGGATGCTTCTATCCTGGGGTACAGAAGGGTGGACGCAAACCAATCCGCAGCCG
>JANODW010000171.1:0-5919 GCA_031412875.1 Pirellula sp.
CCCAGGCCGCATACCATGGATACTCCCATTTGTCTGGCATGGAGATCACATCGCGATTGAAAAGGTGGGTCCAATCGCTATTGCGACCGACGTCTCGACCAGGTGGTGGAGGAAGGCTGTTGGGGTCCCCGCGTATCCAAGAATCTACGACGTAATAATAGAACTGTTTCGTCCAAAGGAGTCCTGCATACGCCTGCCGTGAAATCGATCGCTCTTCTTGGGTCAATTTGGGCGAAATGCAGTGATTGTAAAAAGCGTCAGACTCGGTTTTTCGAAGCGATAGGATCGAATGAAATTCTTGTCCGAATTGCTTTTCACTGAAGATGGGTTCCATGATAGGGTCGGGTATCTTCCCTTGGGCAACGCGATCCTTTTTGATGGATTCCATGGATATCCCGGAAAGTCGGCAGCGAATCACATAGGGCTCGTCGGGTTTAACGATAGCGATATAGTGGGCAGCGCATTTAGTGCCAAACGTTCGAGCATCGGAGCCGTTGGCGATACCGTTGACGACGCATTCGTGAAACGCGTCCTTAAAAAATGAGCCAGAGGTCGGTGCACCGGGATGGCGATTGGGATTGGTTTCGTTTTCAGTGAATAACCAGATTGGCTTTTCCCCTTTGGGGCTGACGTCAGCGCGGAACTCAAAATGCCCTAGGGTCTCATGATCGCATAGAACGACGCCGACAGGATCGTTCGGAGACTTGTGGAGACGCATACGCGGCTTGCTGGTGCATCCTTCGTGTTCGCAACCCCAGATCCAGGAGTTATGAAACCATAGTTGTGGCAGCACATGAAGAACTGCGGGAGTCGCACCGCGATTGTTCACGGTCAACTGGATCAAAATATCGTCCGGGCCGGCTTTGGCGTATTCGATTTGGCAATCGAAATAGGCTTCGTTATCAAATGCTTCGGTATCGCTGAGTTCGTATTCGCTTTCGTTGCGCGAGCGGCGACGATTGATGTCTGTTAGCTTCTCGTAAGGAAAACGGCCTTGAGGGTATTTGTAGAGACCTTTCATGTACGAGTGGGTGGGAGTCGAATCTTGGTAGTAGTAGCACTCTTTGACATCCTCGCCGTGATTGCCTTCCGGGCCGGACAATCCGAACAATCGTTCTTTCAAAATTGGATCGCGGTTGTTCCAAAAAGCAAAAGCAAAGCAAAGGCGACCTTGCCGATCGCAGATTCCCAGCAATCCGTCTTCGCCCCACCGGTAGGCGCGAGATCGGGCATGATCGTGCGGCAGGAAAAACCAAGCTTCCTGGTTTTGCGAATAGTCTTCCCGTACAGTTCCCCATTGACGTTCGGATAGGTAGCCACCCCATCGTTGCCAATTCACTTGCCGCAATTTTGATTCGACGAGCCGTTGGTGCTCCGCGGTCCCCTTCAATTCCTCGGTCGCTGGGAAACACATTGGGGGGGCGGTTTTCTGGGGGGTCGACATAGAGCAGGCTGCTGAAGACGGCAATAACGGGTCGTATTTCATTGAGCTTATCGTTTTTGGATCGATTTGTCTTTAGGATAGGGAGCCCAAGCGGTTGTCGGTTTTCGAATCTCGATTTATGTGTACGATAGAGGCACCCGAAGTTGTTCCCCGAAAGCATGGTGTTTTCCAAAACTTATGCCGCATTCCAATCAGACGTTCATCAACCGCGAGCTTAGCTGGCTCGAGTTCAATCAGCGTGTGCTAGACCAGGCGCTTTACACCAAGGTCCCAGTGCTTGAACGGCTCAAATTCCTAGCCATTACGGCCAGCAACATGGACGAGTTCTTCATGGTGCGGGTGGGCGGTTTGCAGCTTCAGCAGGCCCGCGGAATAGAAACCGCCGATCCAAGCGGGAAAACAGTCACGGAGCAACTTGCGCAGATTTACGAACGCGTGCACGCGATTATTCGAGACCAGTACGAGTGCTTTTTGACTGCGGTGGAGCCTACGTTGACGGTGGAGGGTTTGGAACGCATCTCGGCCCGCAACGCCAATGCGCGCCACAGAGAGGCGCTGACGCGATTCTTTCATGAAGAGATTTATCCGGTCATATCGCCGATGGATATCGACCCGGAAAGTCCGTTTCCCATTTTGGCCAATCTCGGATTGCATTTATGTGTGCGGATGGCGAGTGGCGACTCAGAAAAACCTCATCGGTTTGCATTTATTCCGTTGGGCAAAGTATTGTCCCGTTTCATTACGCTTCCGAGCGACCGTGGATACAACTACGCTTTGCTGGAGGATGTCACCTCGGAGTTGGTCGACCAGTACTATCCGGGCAAACGGATTGACGAGTGCGTGGCCTTTCGTGTAACTCGCAATGCAGACGTTTCGGTGCGAGAGGACAGCGCAGCCGATCTAATGATGGGTATGCAGGAGGTGCTCCACTCGCGTCGCTCAGCGGGTTTTGTTCGGCTGGAAATCGCCGATTCGGTATCGGAAACGACGCTATCGTTCCTGCAGGATAAACTGGGGCTGAACGCGTGCGATGTGTTCAAGTTCCCGGGGCCGCTGGACCTGTCTAGCATGATGTACTTGACCGAAATGGATGGATTCCCGGCCCTCAGGGACACCGCTTGGATACCGCAGCGATCGCCGGTTATCGATCCGACACAGAGCATGTTCAAAGCGATTTCCGATCATGACTTGCTTTTGTGTCATCCCTATGAAAGCTTCGAGCCCGTCGTGCGATTCCTGGAGGAGTCCGCCGACGATCCCGATGTATTGGCGATCAAACAAGTGCTGTATCGCACGAGCCGAAAAAGCCCGATCGTCGCTGCCCTCAAGAGAGCGGCCGAACGGGGCAAATACGTCACCGCGATCGTTGAGTTGAAGGCTCGATTCGACGAGGCTCGCAACATCGAATGGGCGCGGGAATTGGAGAGATCCGGCGTTCAAGTCATCTATGGTGTTCGGGGCCTCAAAACGCATGCCAAAATTTGCGTCGTGGTTCGCCGTGAGCCCTCCGGCATCGTGCGGTATGTCCACTTCGGGACGGGCAACTACAACGAAATGACGTCGCGAATGTATAGCGATATCAGTTACATGACTTGCAACGAGTCGCTTGGTCGCGACGCCAGCTCGTTTATCAATGCGATCACTGGATACAGCCAACCTCAGCCTTATGACAAATTGGACTCGGCACCGTTAGGGCTGCGGAAGAAATTGCTCGCCCTCATTCAAGCAGAAACGCTCAACAAGCGGAACGGGCAAAAAGCATTCATTGCAGCCAAAATGAACTCGTTGGTAGATCCGGACGTCATCAATGCACTCTATGAGGCCAGTCAGGCCGGCGTCGTAATTCGGCTGAATATACGTGGCGTTTGTTGCTTGAGACCAGGGGTTCCAGGAATCAGCGATAACATTTCCGTGGTGAGCATTGTCGACCGTTTTCTCGAGCATGCTCGGGTAATGTATTTTTATCACGGCGGCGACGACGCGGTGTATATCAGCAGCGCGGATTGGATGCCAAGATCCTTTGACAGGCGGGTCGAACTGCTGGTTCCGATTGAAGATACCGGTTCGAGACGACGTTTGATGGAAATCCTCGACACCTACTTTCGCGACAACCAAAATGCATGGCGACTTGGAAACGATGGCCGCTACACGCGAATCCATCCGGAGCAAAACCAATCAAAATTCCGTGCGCAACGTTATCTCTATGAGGCAGCCATATCTGCGATCAAAAAAGCGGAGCATGCCGCGAGGACTACATTTGAGCCCCACAAAGCAGCCAAAGCATAACCAGCCGACCGTAGCTTTTGTGATTGCGATAGTCCATTCGTGTTCCGTCAGATGATTCGAAATACCTACGAGGATTCGCGAGATTCCTCTTCATTGATTTTTGCGCAGGCCATCGCCAGACGTTCTCAAAATTTTATTTCCCCCTTGTTTTCCTAGTCACTGTGGAGCACTTTTCATGAGAGCAATGCACAAGCAGACATTGATTGTTTTATTGTTGTCCGGTTTGGCATCCTGTTGGTTTGGAACGGGTGTTACCCGTGCTGACGAAGGGATGTGGCTGTTCAATGCGGTTCCTAAGGAGAAGCTAAAGACATCGCATCAATTTGAACCGACCCAACAATGGCTCGATCACTTAATGCTGTCCAGCGTCCGCTTCAATTCCGGGGGCTCAGCCTCGTTCGTCTCATCTCAAGGGCTTGTTCTTACGAACCATCACGTAGCCTCCGATACGCTTTACAAAATCTCTACCGCGGAAAAAAACTACAACGAGAACGGTTTCCTTGCGTCGACGCTGGCCGATGAAATCAAAACGCCTGACCTGGAACTCAATCAACTCATCTCGATTGAGGACGTCACGGCAAAGGTAAACGGCGCTGTCAATGAAAGCATGTCCCCTCAAGAAGCGGGAAAGGCTAGGCAGTCCAAAATGGCTGCCATAGAAAAGGAGTCGCTCGATGCGACCGGACTGCGAAGCGATGTTGTTACCCTCTACGGAGGCGGGAGATACCATTTGTATCGCTATAAGAAATACACCGATGTTCGGTTGGTTTGGGCACCGGAAGCGAGTTCAGCATTCTTTGGCGGCGACGCGGACAATTTCGAATACCCTCGCTACTGTCTCGACGTGACGTTGTTTCGTGTCTACGAAAATGGCAAGCCAGCTAAAATAGAGCACTTTCTCAAAATGGACCCGAACGGTGCCAAAGAACAAGACTTGGTTTTCGTTTCAGGGAATCCCGGACGTACCCGTCGTATCCTCACTCATGACGCGATCGAATTCCAACGCGATGTTGCCATGCCTCGGACGATGAATAATCTCAGACGCAAAGAAGTTTTGATGCAGCAGTACGGGCTTGCTGGTCCAGAGCAACAGCGCCGTTCGCGTGACGATCTTTTTGGAATCCAAAACTCACGCAAAGCTTATACGGGGATGCTCAGCGGACTTCAGGACCCGAACTTCACCGCATCGAAGAAGCAAGAAGAAGCCACCCTGTTGATGCGGATTGCTCAAGATCCCAAGTTAGCACCGTTACAAAAAGCATGGGCTCAGATTCGCGAAGCCCAAAGCAAACGACGCGAATGGATGACCAAGCAGGCGACTCTGCGATGCAAACTATATGGAATCGCTGAGACACTTGTTTTGATGGCAAGCGAAGATAGGAAAGCCAGCGGCGATCGCCTTCGCGAGTTCCGTGATAGCAACCGCGAATCGCTCGAACAGGAGCTATTTTCCGAGGCTCCAACGTATGAGGATTTAGAGCGAATCCAATTGGCGGACGAGTTCGCCCGGTTGGCAGAAGATCGTGGCGGGAATGATCCGTTGGTCGTGGCCGCACTCGCTGGAAAAAGCCCACGACAACGCGCTGCAGAACTCGTGGCCAATACGAAACTAATCAGTGTTGAAGAGCGCAAGAAACTTGCGAAAGCCGGATCCCAGGGTATCGCGGAATCCAAAGACCCATTGATCCAGTTAGCCAAGGCTATGGAGATTGAGTACAGGCGTGCACACGAAGCCGCAGATAGTATCGAAGAGCAAGAACGGCAGGCTTATGCAAGGATCACCGAAGCAAAATTTGCCGTCGGTGGCGATTCTATTTATCCTGATGCGACGTTTACCTTGCGGCTCGCTTTCGGCAAGGTTCTCGGGTATGAACTCGACGGGAAGAAAGTGCCTGCCCAAACGACTCTGGGCGGTGCATTCCAACACGAAGAACTGCATTTGAACAAGGAGCCGTGGGTCCTACCCAAAAGTTGGCAATCGGCCAAGTCAAAGATCAAATCCGAAACCCCCTTTAACTTCGTCTGCACAGCAGACATCATAGGCGGAAATTCAGGGTCCCCAGTCGTTTCTCGAGATGGGGCAATGGTCGGTATCATTTTCGATGGAAACATTGAGAGTCTCACCGCTGATTTTTATTATACAGACAATGTTTCACGAGCCGTTGCGGTCCACATTGCAGCAGTGCTCG
>JANODW010000172.1:0-4417 GCA_031412875.1 Pirellula sp.
ATCGAAGCAGCTCGTCATCAAGGTGTGCAGCGGTTGGCACATCGATTGAAATTGGGTAAACACGAGTACCTTTTCTTGTTTCTCCACGATGGTTTCGCATATGGCTTGCAACTCTTGGTACTTGCCAGAGTCCTCTGGTGAGTAGTCGACGTGTTTCAGATAGAGCGATGGGTGGTTGCACAATTGTTTGAGCTGCATCATCAGTCCCAGGATCAATCCACGCCGTTGTATTCCTGTGGCCGTATCGAGCGTGCTTTCGAGCTCCGAAACAATTTTTTGATAGAGGGCCGATTGTTTGCTCGACAGCCCGCAATCGACGCGCATCTCCGTCTTGTCCGGCAAATCGGGCGCGATGTTTGGATCGGTCTTGAGACGCCTGAGAATATAGGGGCGAACTAGTTTTCTGACGGAGGCAATTCCGCTATTGTCGTTGCGATTCATGAATTTTTTGAATTGGGTTGCGGATCCAAGCAAGCCCGGCGAGCAGAAATCGAACAGACTCCAAAGGTCTCCCAGATGGTTTTCAACGGGGGTTCCCGTCATAACGATACGACCGACGGCATTTATTTTTTTTATCGCCTTGGTCTGCGACGAGCCTGCGTTCTTGATGGCTTGCGCTTCGTCCAGCACCACGAGGCGCCACGGAACTTCGGCAAGCCACGCTTCGCGTCTAGCCAAGCCGTAGGTGGTTGCAACCAGATCGAATTCGCACAATTCCTGAGATGGATTCGCAGCAATGCGTTTGAGGATGGCAGCTTCGTGATGCGAGCGGTGAGCCACGAACATTTTCAGTCCCGGCGCGAACCGTTCGACTTCGCGTTGCCAATTGTCGAGCAACGAGGTGGGGGCGATCAACAGGCTCGGCATGCGTTTGGCTTTGCCACTGTCGGATGATTCGTCGGTGCGTTTGTACTGCAACAATAGCGAGATGACTTGGATGGTTTTTCCTAAGCCCATGTCGTCCGCCAAGCAGGCGCCGAGCCCCAATTGTGTGATGAACCAAAGCCAGCGGACCCCTTCGATTTGGTAATGGCGAAGGGTCGCGTTCAAGCCTTGTTGGGGATCCAATTGGACTAAGCCGCTTGGATCCCGGAGCGTGTCCAGAGTACTTTTCAGCCATTCGCCCGGCTCGACATGGGACCAACTGCGAATCTCGTCCGGGACCGCTTCAGGCCCGACCGACAGACCTGCGAGCATCCTCAAACCTTCGAGAAAACCGATCCCCGACGCATGCTGGCTGCGTAGCGTTTCCCACTGGTCTAAAGCCGATTTCAACTGCCCTTGATCCACTTGGACCCATTGCCCGCGCAGCAGGGTCATTTCTTCGCGGGCAGCCATCAAGTGCTTGAGTTCCTCTTCGGTAAGGCTTTCCCCTTGGAATGCAATATTGATGTTGAAGTCCAATACTTCGGCCGTACCGATCCCGGTTTTCTTTTTGTCTCCAATGCGAACTTGAACGGTCGGTCTTGGGGGACGTGACGCGTTCCACCAATTGGGAACACGCACAACGACGCCCGACTGTTCCATGAGCGGCACCGAGGATAAAAATTGAAAGGCTTGTTGGATCGACCAAGCTTGGGGTGAAAACAATCTGCGAGACTCGAGCAACTCACGAATCTGCTCTAGCTTCTCAGCAGCCCGCTGGACAGGCTCTAGCAAGACGTTTAGCTGCCCCAAATCCTTGTCTGCGATGGACTGCCTAAGCGCATCTGCCAAGGGCACATGGCGAATCGCCCCGGTGCTCGATCGCCCGTCGGTGTACGTCGCTAGGAACGCAAACGGAAGATCGGGGTTCTTTTTGTTTTCGGCCAAATGAAAGGTGACGCGCCCTACGACATTCCAATTGCTATTGAGGTGGCGCAAATAATGAGCGAGGTCTTTATCGACGGACTTTTGAACCGACTGTTGAGAATAGAGGTCGAGTTCTCGCCAAGCTTGCGCAAGCGACTGCACGGTGAGGTATTCGAGTCCTCGCATGGCAGGCGCGGTATCAATGCGCGCTTGCAATTCTTCGTTCGACGGGGTCTCCGGCCCTACCCACTGCTTAGAATCTACCGACGCATTCCTGCAGAGCGCCTGGAAGTAGCGTTGTCCAAATCCTCGCCAATACGCCAGCGTAGCGTTCAGCCCATTTTCCATTTCTTGGGAGGCCAGTACCGTGAGGCCACAGGAGATGGATTGGTCAAAGCACTCCGTCAACCGCTTGGACAGGTTGGGTTCGATCGGTTTGACCAACGCGTCGTCCGTCCACTCCAAAAACAATCGTCCTTGCGGTGATACGCTGGCAGTGAGGGTTCGATCCATCGATAACCATGCTGGTGTGAGTAGATTAAAAACAGTTCCATTCGCGCGCTGTTTAATCAGCGGCATTCGGAGAGCTACCCATCTTAACCGCAATCGACTGCTACGATCAACGCTGGCTCAAATCGCTCGGCAGTGGCTCACGAAGCGTCGGCTCACCATCCCCACCAAACTCCAGCAGCCAGACTCTCCGGCCGGCAAAAGAATCCAACACGCGGCGGTTCATGTCCGCCGCCCCCCAACGCACCCAGACCGCAGGCGAGCGTCCAAGGTTCGCTTCGTTGAAAACCCACTCGCAGTGTACGTTGTGCGTAGGGGGATATTTTACAAAGATTAAATCGTCCCCCGACTGCTTTTCCAAATATCGCATCATGGCCATCCTTTGCTCAGCCATTTTGCGCTCCCAGCCTTCCGCATTCCTGGCGCGATCGGCAGCTAAACTCCAAGTGTTGCAGCTATTAAACACAATGATGGACACGAGTACCGCGGTCTCCATGCGTGCGGTTTTGAGACCCGATGGAAAACAACTCGCGAATCGTTTCACCATCCCGCGCGTTGCAGCGCAAGCGAGGAAGAGGGCGAATGGAATCAATGGAGATACATACAGCGGCATCGCCCATGGAATGCAGTTGATGACCAAAAAAGCAATCAGCAGCAAACCGATCAATCCGATGAAGCGACGCCGTTCCTGACTCAGCACTAGCAGGAAAGCGGGGGAGAAGGCCAACAAATGCCCCCAGTGGTTGATGGCGAACCCCGTTCGTTTCCTTAGTAGGTCAAAATATCCAGAAAACGAAGCAGCTTTGCGGAACTCATCCATCGACCAACCCCGATGAAATTTCGCTTGCTCCGCGAAGCGATGACCGAGCGTGGGTTCCTGCGGCGTCTGCCAAATCAGAACGGGCGCTACTCCATATTGGGATTCATGCAGTTGATACGGAAGCTGGAGGCAGTTGCCCGTGATCGCATGGTTGATGACCAGTTGCAAACAAATGCCGCTCGCCAACACCGCCGCGCCGGGCAAGGCCGCGCGATAAAAGGAACGCGAATAAAACAGATGGCGGTGGAGGAACGCGGGCAGGAAGTACATGGCCAGCAATCCGCAAACAATCCCGCCTTCGAAAGGTCGGCTGAACAGTGCCATCACGCAACCCAGTCCCACGATCGCGGTCAAACGCCCATCGAAAGGATTCGCTGCAACATGCAATTCAGCACGATAGTTCCGGCGAATTCGCAGCAGTCCACCGAATACCAAGGAGACGCCAGCCAGTGCGAGCCAGCCGTTGGTAAACTCCTGAGACCAAGTCGTCTGCCAAACGGGATGGATTGCTGTAAACAGTCCGGCGGTTAAACCCCAGCGGCGAGGAAAATGCGAGTTGATCATCCACACGACGGACGAACAAGCGACAGCGGCGCACATCCAAAGGCCAGCGACATAGGTGCCGGTTAGCACATACCCCATGGCGAGCATGAGCCCTAAACCGATAGGGAATTTCGATGCATACGACGGCTGAAATACCACATGGAAGGTCTCCATCGATTGCCAAGCATCGGGAACGGGATTAGAAAACCGTCCTTCAAGCAGTGTCGACGCGACGAGCAGATTGCCAAAGTCGTCATGAATCGATGGAACGGGCCAACGCGACCACGATATGGCCACCGCAACCAGAAAACCGATGATTCCCGGGATGGCTATGGCTAGAAACTCTTGCCATCGAACGGATTGCTTGTTCAACACGGATCGCAATTCGGGTCATCTCAAACCAACAGAGGCATGGGTTTCAACGCGAGAAAAAGGATAACTCTCAGTTGAAACGCTCGATGTACGCGAGCGCAGGGATCGACTGGAATTGCAACCGAACAGGTTAAAGAGTCAGACTTTAACGATTTTGACTCCCATTCGACAACGGCGATTTTGCTGCGACGATTCAAGCCCGGCCCGAGTCCCGTCCTGTCCAAGTGAAATCCAAGCAACGCATCCGCCAAAAAAACGGAAAAATCTTAATGAATTTTTTGTTATCCCTGCGTACCCATTGGTCTGCATTTACGCGAGCGGCAGAATCATTACTACCGTAGCATGGGACCTTTGTCCTGTCCGTTTGTTCGTTTGGGACAA
>JANODW010000173.1:0-2185 GCA_031412875.1 Pirellula sp.
TTGCCCTTTCCCGCCTTACGAATGCAATTCCTCGCGGTCCCGTCCAAACTCGGCGTACTCACTAGGCCTAGCCCTACCGATTTTGTTGGCGCATGCTTGATGGGTATCGCGTGCTTACTCAGTGGCAGCGTTTCCATTGCCCAGGAGCACGCATTCTATGGGAAGTCCGTCAAGCCGGTTTTGCAATCGCGTTGCTATCCGTGCCATGGAGCTCTTAAGCAAGAAGCGGGTCTGCGATTGGACACCGTGGCATTCATGCAGTTGGGAAGTGAAAACGGGCCAGTGATTCAACCGGGCGATGCAGCGAACAGCTTGTTGATGCGTCGCGTCACCGAGCACGAAGAATCGATACGCATGCCTCCGGAGGGGGAAGCCCTTTCGCGATCCCAGATTGAAGCGATCTCAACATGGCTAAAGGAGGGGGCCCACCATCCACCCGACGAACCACCCGAGCGCGACCCGAAAGACCATTGGGCCTTTCGTCCGCCCGTGCGCTCCCCGGTGCCGCAGGTCGCAGGCTTGAAATCGAACAACCCGATCGATGCTTTTCTGTCGGAGCCGCAAGCTGCAAAAAAGTTGGTTCCACAATCCGCTGCCAACCCGCGTATTTGGCTTCGCAGGGTTTCGCTGGATCTCATCGGAGTTCCACCCACACAGCAGCAACTCGACGCGTTCGCGCTCGATCCCTCCGAGGAAACGAGCCATCGTCTCGTAGATACGCTGTTGGCGAGCCCGCGTCATGGGGAACGCTGGGGACGCCATTGGATGGACATTTGGCGCTATAGCGATTGGTGGGGATTGGGCGAAGAAGTTCGCAACTCCCAAAAACACATGTGGCATTGGCGAGACTGGATCGTCGAGTCGCTCAATGAAGATGTCGGCTACGACGAAATGGTTCGTCAAATGCTCGCGGCCGACGAACTGTATCCGAACGATTTAGGCAAACTGCGCGCCTCGGGATTCCTTGCGCGGCAGTACTTTAAATTCAATCGGACCAGTTGGCTGGACGAAACCGTCGAACACACTTCAAAGGCAATGTTGGGCCTGACTTTCAATTGCTGCAAATGCCACGATCACAAATACGATCCGCTTTCTCAAGAAGACTATTATCGACTGCGGGCTGTCTTTGAGCCGTATCAAGTTCGCGCGGAAATGGTGCCCGGGATAGTTGATTTCCAAAAAGATGGGATCCCGCGCGCGTTCGACTGCAATCTGGATGCGCCGACCTTTGTTCACGCTCGCGGCGACGATCGCACCCCCATCACGTCCCAGCCTATGGTCCCGTCTGTTCCAGCATTGCTTCGATGGGAGCCGCTGCCGATTGTGCCGGTATCGCTACCCCGCGAAGCCTTTTATCCGTCGCTTCGAACGCATGTGATGGAAAACTATCTGGCCGATCGCCAGAGCAAGGTTCAGAACGCAGAGCTGTCCTTGGAAGCTGCCAAGAAAAAGCTTGCAGAGGGTCCCACGCAAGAGCAAGCAAAGTTAGAACTCGCCGTCGCCGAGCGATCGCTTCGGAGGTGGGCACTGGAACTCGAAGCGGTCCCGCTGCGATTCGCGGCCGATCGAGCCAAGATGACCGACGATTCCGCCGAACAACGATCGCTACTGGCCAAGCATGCCGCCGCGATCGAAAAGCGAATAGCCGTCAGCAAGGCAGAGGAGGAAGTGAGTTTGGCGGAACTGGCGTTGTTCAAGGCCAATCCCCAAAGCAGAGACGCACCTCAGAAAAAACTAGCCGCGGCCCGCTCGTCGCTGGAGACCGCCATTAAACAAAAAGATGCACCGGGGGAAGAGTACGTATCGATGCGAGGGGCCGAGAAGTCCGCAGAGTCCAATGTAGAGTCCGAGGAGTCCAAGAAGCGAGAGTACCCTCGTACAAGCACCGGCCGACGGTCGGCATTGGCAACTTGGCTAACCGATCGCCGCAACCCGCTAGCCGCACGGGTTGCCGTCAATCATATTTGGACAAGGCACTTTGGGAGGCCACTGGTGCCGACGGTCTTTGATTTTGGGCGCAAGGGGACTTCCCCCATCCACCCCGAACTGTTGGATTGGCTCGCGGTGGAACTCATGGATCACCAGTGGAGCATGAAGCACATCCATAGGCTCATCGTGCATTCGGAAGCGTATCGCCGTTCCTCCAGCAATGCGGGTTCCGAATCCAATTTGGCCACCGACCGGG
>JANODW010000174.1:0-10636 GCA_031412875.1 Pirellula sp.
TGACGGTGTTGGCCATGCTTGCGACCGTAGCCGGCCTGGCTTTGTTGGCCACGATCATTCGGCGCGCCCCCGCGTTGGTGAATCGCATCCCGCCGGTGCGGCATCTTTCGGTCTTTCAAATGGAATCGAACCTCAAGAATCGCCATTCGCAGTTTGGACCCGCAGCATTCATTCTAGCCAGAGAATTCTGCAAAGAGTGTTCAGGAACGAGCGGCGAACGGGAATGGAAAAACAGCGCAACCCGCTACCACCATTCGAGTGCCATACCAGACGATAAAGTGTTTCAACAGAAGCTGGAGTATGTGCGTTCTTTTGAGATCAGCAACCTAGTACCCAAGGTTTCCGAAAAAGAATTTCTCAAACTCGGCAAAACAATCCAGGAACTGCGCGACGCTTTGCTGTCCCCTAAAGTGGATGGAGCAACGTAGAATATACGCTCCAAGCGAAGCTGTTTTCGCCTCGCTCCGCTTTTTGCCACATTCTCTTTAAAACTAGAAAATTGATTCGTGCCCACAGCCAACCCCATTGCATCGCGAGTAAACGAACTGCGAAGTCGAACTCAAGAGCAAATGCAGCAAGTCGTCGTTGGACTCGACGCGGTGACCGACCAACTGCTCATCGCGTTATTCGCAGGCGGGCATGTGCTGCTCGAAGGGGTCCCGGGAACCGCCAAGACCACCCTTTGCCGTACTTTCGCCACGATCCTTGGGATCCAGTTCGAACGGATCCAGTTTACGCCTGACCTTCTCCCGTCGGACGTTACCGGCGTGCAAATCCTAGACCGCAATACCAATAACTTCATCCTTCGCAAGGGTCCCGTTTTCTGCCAGTTGCTATTGGCCGATGAGCTCAATCGCGCCCCGGCGCGAACCCAGTCATCGTTGTTGGAAGCGATGCAGGAGCGGCAAGTCACCATCGATGGAACGACACTGCCCTTGCCGGAGCCCTTCATGGTCCTCGCTACGCAAAACCCCATCGAACAAGAGGGCGTCTATCGGCTTCCTGAAGCGCAATTGGATCGCTTCTTGTTCCGGATCCATGTTGGCTATCCCAGTCGCGAGAATGAAGTCGCGATGCTGAATCTTCATAGCCGCCCCACCAGCAAACTGACCGCAGTCTCGACCGCTGCTGAGATCATGTCCATTCGCTCTCAATTGGATTCGGTATTTTGTTCCGAAGAATTGAAACGGTACATTATCGACTTGGTCCGAGAGAGCCGACAACACAACGACTTGTTGCTCGGAGCCAGTCCACGAGCCGCGATCAATCTGATGAAGGCGGCTCGCGCTCGCGCGCTGCTGCAAGGACGCGAATTCGTGACGCACGACGACGTGCAGGCGATCTGCCGCCCTGTGCTGGGCCATCGTCTGATCATGCGTCCCGAAGCCGAGATGGATGGCCGGACCGTGGAATCGGTGATCCAGCAGGTGGTGCAGCGCGTTCCCGTGCAAGCGGAAAGAAGGTCATGACCCTACGCGCCCAAGCGTTCGCGGTTGCCGGCATGATTGGGCTCTGTATTGGCCTGATCCGCGGGCAATCGCTTCTCAGCCTTCTCTCTCTCGCTTCCTTGCTATGGATCCTTTCCGAATGGATGCTGTTTTATTTGCACATTCGCATTCGCCTACCACGTCTCCAACTGATACGGTTGGTCAACGGCGAGCCGAAAGCCGGCAGCTCTCTTTGGGCAGACCGAACCATCGATGTTCAAGTGCTCTGGAATGAAGGGTTGCGGCTGCCCGGCGCAACGCTCGACATACTCGATGTGGTGCCCGGTAATTTGGAACTCCTCTTTCGTGAGACCCCATTGAGACCCTCGAAAACATCGCGATCGTGGCTCGTCGAAAACATTCTGCGCTTTATCCAAAACCCAGAAGATTCGCTTCCAAATCAACGGCGACTCGGGATCGACGACTCTCCCTCCCTCTGGGGCTATCAAACGCGTGTGCGATCGGCCGGTATCGTCTTCTTTCCAGGATTTCGATTGACCCTTGAGAGCACACACGGCTTGTTTCGGTACGAGAAATTCGAAAGGTCCGAACAAACGTTTCGCGTGCTACCCTCCTTTTTGGATGCGGGCGAATACCGATCCTTAATGAAAAAGTCGAACGTCATTCCGCGGCATGGTGTGCATCGATTGCAACGCTCCGGGATGGGTTCAGAACTGCTCGAACTGCGCGAATATATGCCGGGAGATCCCTACAAATCGATCGCCTGGAAAGTTTCCGCCAAACGCGATCAATGGATGACCCGACAGTACGAATCCGAAGTGCCAGCTCGCGTCCAGTTGATCGTGGACGGTTCCCAAACAAGTAGGGTAGGCGGATTCGGAGCTCGATTGCTCGACCAAATGACCTTCGTCGCTGCCAGTGTCGGCCGGATGGCTATCCACGCGGGCGACCCCGTGGGGGGCATCCTTTGCGATGAACGCGGTATGCGACGGCTCCCACCCATGTCAGGAGAAAAAGGATTTCAGATCCTGTTGCGATCCCTTGGAGATTTTTCGATCAACCCATGCCCTCCCCCGTGCGCTCTCAGTCAACGGATGCTAGATGCGGTTTGGGGACTGCTCAGCCAACGCTTTCCAGAGCTGTTGGATTTTAAGGTGAATCAGTTTCCGTTCCTTTGGCGCCCTTTCCTGCCAAGCATTCGAAGCCGACTGCAATTGCGATTCCTGATCGCCGGGGCCCTGTCGGAAATTTTCGAGCTATCGATCCACGACCAAATGGCCATGATCCATGACGACCAGATCCTCGCAAGCCGAATTCAGGACTTGCTTAACCGGGCTGGAATCCCATGGATCGCGCCGGTGATCGCCTCCTCGGAAAGTCGCGACCGCGAGCCCGTCGCCCGAATGGGCCAACTGGCAAACTGCATTTTATCGGTCGTCGCCCACGCTCGCGACAACGAAGTGATCGTCGTGATTTCCGATCTATTGCATTGCGCCGGCATCTTGGACACCCTTTTGCCCGCCGTGAAACTAGCCGTGGCCAAGCACCACCGGGTTGCTTTCGTCTGTCCTACCTCCACGTTTCAACGCCCTTCGCGTTCTGCCGTTTTGAAATCGTCGGACAACTGGACCGCCAACGATCTTCTGTTCATCGCAGAGCAGTCTAGGCTGCAAATCCAAGCCGAACAATTGCAACGTGAATTCCACCGATGCGGTGCGTCCCTCTCTCTCTCAGGAGGCAAAAGCGCCATCCGCTTGATTATGGCGGAACTGGATGTAGTCAAATCTGGAAGAAGCAAATCCCAGGGAGCCTTGCGATGAACTCTCCTGACCCAAGCGCCTCCAAGGGCTCCTCCGAATCCACCCGGGAACGCTCCCGTCCAGGCCAACCAACAAGCCCGATGGCAAGCGACGATGCAACCGACGATGCATCCGCAGAAATCGATGCCACCCAACTGTTTCGCCGTCAGATTCATACCGTTCGCATCGTGGGTTCGCTCCTGCAGCTCTTGGCCGTGGCGCTTTGCTTGGAGATGCTGATTGGAATCTCGGATTCGATCGGGATACCGCTGAGACTCTTCTTTTTTGCGGTCGTCATGTTGGCGATCGTGGTACGGCTCGGTTGGCTGACGCTCATCGCGATCCAGTTCAGTCTGTTTTTGCAAGAACCAGGACGAGGGCAATTCGCTTTAGAGCCGATGGCATTGTTTTGGGTTATTGTCGCCATGCTAACGATTATTTCCGCCATGAAGTTGCCGCATTTGCATAGGAAACTGACCGATTTCCTGATACGGATTTCGGGAGTCGGTGAAACGGATACCAAGAGGCAACACGGTCCGTCGGGCCGAGCCAAGCACGGCTCGATTACAAGCTTTGCGATCCGCCCATTGCAGTTGGTTCTCGTCGCAGTCCTCTCGAATATTATATTGGTAAACATCCCGGTGGGGCGACAAGCAGGAGGATGGTTGCAGTCCTCGCTCGCGACCGGTCAAGCATTCTGGCCAGGAACATTTTGGCTAGTTCTGATCGTTTCGATATTTGTCCTAGCTCGTGAAATCGCTTGGCGTAAGATAGACCGTTCGCAAGCGAGTCTGTATTTGCGTTCGGTGCAGTTGATCGGTTACTACCGCGACCTGTCGCGATTCGCAAAGGAAAGATCCAAGCGTTTGCGGGCAGAGTCGGAACAATTGACTGGATCTTCCCTGCCTGCAACATTGCAGGCAATGCCCAAGGTTCCCAAAAAGATAACTTCCATGACGCGCGACAAGCCTGACGCGAAAGGTTCTCTATGATGTTTTTTTGGTTTCGTGAGATTGCCGGTTGGTTGTTAGTGCTCGTGTCCCTGTACATGCTCCGAATCGGCTTGATTTTCTTAAACGATATCAATAACCCTCGGATCATTGAGTCGGGAGTTGTCATGCTGGCAGCGATTGGGGTCATGCGGTGTGGCATACTGCTGGTTCGCGTCTCCACGGCGGCACGGATGTGCCAAGCCGAGATGAGGAGCAAATAAGCAGATGATTTCTTTGTCCGCAGGAACCCTCACGGTCCGTTACACGAAATGGCAAGATCGCTTATGCCATACGATTGGAATCGTTTACGAGGATGTTTTTGTCCCTTTTTTGGAATCGGTCGAGGGGAATGCGGACGAGCCATGGCCCACCAGTCCGCCGATGCAACAAATGGTCGAAGAGTCCTTCTCGCCGAGCGCGAACCCTGTCTTGCTGGGTGTTGGGCTATCGGGCAATGGCCACTGGTCCACCGCAATAGAAACCCAACTTGCACACGGGTTGAAGTTTGATATCGCTTGCAAAAATTCGAAGGGGGCTACACGCTTTGGATCGGAGTACCGCGTGCTTGCCAAAGCGGAACGAGGCATAGAGGGGGGAGCCATTTCGTTGCAACGCGACACCACGGCGGGCAAAGCAACCGTCGAGATAGCGGTTAGCATTGGGGAAATCCGCTTTCTCCCGGACGAACAGAAGATCCGGATTTGCCCACAGTCGGACCCAGAATCCATTCGGACGCATCGCTGGTGCTACGAAGTGTCTCAACGGAACACACCCTAAAGCACTCAATTTATCGCTTGCTCTAGTGTATATTGAACCTGTGCTCCGATCCTTTTCTTCGAGCGTAAATGCCATGAATACCAGTGCTTCGTTGGAATCCGAACGCCAAGCGGATGCCGGTTTTTTACTTGGCCGCAGTCTGTTCAAGAGGCAGATCCGTATGATCCGCGGGCTGCGCTCGCGTCTTGAAATGTTGCGCACGTCCCGATCCGCCGATAGCACCACCATGGAGCGGGAACGGAAACTCGCAACGGACACGTTTGAATCGCATAGGTCCCAAACCGAGTTGGCACAGGCAGCTCAGTGGCGATCAGCGATCACCGAGTGGGACGAATTTCTCAGCAATCAACTCGCCTTGTCGGAACGAGAAACATTGCTCAACATCAATCAGGAGCGCCAACAGACCAAGGATACGAAGTCCGATTTTGTTCAGAAGAAAACCGAACAGAAAAACAAATTTGATGCAGCGACATCGGACTTAAAGAAGAAAAAAGAAGACGCATGCTTAGGACGCAAGACAGCGAGAGACAGCATCCGGGCCAAGCTCGACAAAGAGCGGGCTGCCATCGAGCAAACCATGCACGAATGTCGGGAATGGGTTGGGATTCGGACTGGAGATACCGCACTTCAAGGATTGGGGGGAACCAGCACTTCCGAATTTACCAGCGAAATCCAAGCCGTATCGGACTTAGCCCATATCGGCAAACGCATCGAAGAAATCAAAAAAACACTTGGGGTGAGCATTGCCAGAATGCAGAACCACCCGACTTGTCGAATGATCGGTTCGTATTGGTTCTTAGCAATCGGTTCGATCCTGGGAGGCGTCTCGGCAGCGATCGCTTGGACGCTGGGCTTCGCGCCCTTGATCGTTGGATTGGCCGGTGCCATTGGTGCGATTTTTTTCACCGCATTTATTCATTTTGCAGTGTCGCCGATGGTCGCTCGAACCATCCGGCGTCTGCTCCCACAAGTAGTCGGTCTCGAGAATGATGCATATCTCATCATCGCGCAAGGCAAGAGAATCGCCGACCACCATTGCCAGCAAGAAATCCAACGCATCGAAAAGCAGCACCTGATCAACCAAGAGAAATTGGAGGAGGACCATCGCGCTAAGCGCACGACGCTGTTAAATGATTTCAATTCTAAGAGAAACGTGCTGAGGCAGTCATCGGTCGAACGGAGGACGACCATTGCAAACACCCGGCGCGAGAAACACCAACGCATCCAATCCGATCGCAAACCCAAAATCGATGAACTCGAAAAGCAACATGCACTTGCCCTCGCCCAGACGCAAGAAAATCACCAAGCATTGCTAACGCAGATTGCGTTGCAGTTCCAAAGCGCGCAACAACGAGCGGTCCAACGCTGGCAAACGGGCGTCCAAAACTCCATCCAGCTAATGCAAGACGTCCAGAAGCAATCTCGCCACGATTTTCCCGATTGGGATTCCTACCGTGTGGCAGAGGGGGACTGGCCGAGATTAACCCATTCGTTGGCGTGGCGCGTTGGAGATATCAAGCCATTGGATGCGCTGCAAAGCGAAATGCCAAACATGTCGCTGCCACAGGAGACTCCGCAGCAACCCTGGCCTGTGTTCTTTGACGTCATCACGCACGGGGCAATGATCTTGGAAACCCCTGCCGATTGCAAAGAACTGAGCAACATGCTCGTGCGAAATACTCTTTTGCGAGCCTTGACCTCGGTACCCGCAGGAAGTCTGAATATCACCATTATCGATCCCGAGGGACTCGGCAAAGAATTCTCTTGGTTGATGGCCTTGGCCGACGTGGACCCCGCTTTGGTGAACCACCGCGTTTGGACGCAACCCGTGCACATCGCAGACCAACTCGCCAACACGGCCAGGCATGTCGAGGATGTGATTCAGCAAAGTTTGAGAAACAAATTTGCAAACGTCCTGGAGTACAATCGGGACGCAGGTCCGATGACGATCCCGCACCGGCTCATCGTTTGGTCCAATTTCCCATTCGGACTCGACGATAGCTCGTGGCAATCTCTTTGTTCGATACTGTCATCGGGTGGCCGATGCGGTGTTGGTGTGATATTGCAGGTCTCCGAAACCCATGTCTGGCCTTCTTTTGCGGATCGAGCCAAATTAAAGGAATTTGGGTTGCGACTGAAACTGACCGCGGAGCAAGCGGGGCCCGAGCAAAATGGTGGCGCTCGCATCCAAACCCAGGTTGTTGTCGACCATCCTGATTTGCAGTCGTATCCTCTCACTCCCGAATTGCCTCCCGACGAGAGTCGGCTGCAAAGGGTCATGGAGCACCATCTCAAGGCCGCGGCCGAGGTGGGCAAGTGCATCGTTCCCTTTGAGTCCATTGCAATCCCTATCCCCGAGCAACAGGCATCCGCCAGCGCCGAGGGGCTTGCGATCCCGTTAGGGATTTCCGATGCCGGTCGCATCCAATCGATGAAGTTAGGTTCGGGAACCGCACAGCACGTCTTGATCGCGGGCAAAACCGGTTCGGGCAAGTCCTCGTTGCTGCATACCATGATCACCAGCGCGGCCCTCAAATACGCACCCGATCAGTTGCGACTGGTCCTGCTCGATTTCAAAAAAGGGGTTGAATTTCAAGTTTACTCCGAGGTCGCGTTGTCGCATGCCGACATCATTGGTATCGAGAGCAAACGCGAGTTTGGGGTCAGCACGCTTGAGTACTTGGACCGAGTGCTGCACGCCCGAGGCGAAGCTTTCCGTCAGTGGGGCGTGCAAGACATTCCGAGTCTTGCCAAAAAATTTCCGGAGCATACCATGCCCCGAATCTTGATCGTGATCGACGAGTTTCAAGAACTGTTTGTCGAGGACGACAAACTTTCGCAACAGGCGTCCATGTTGATGGACCGAATTGTTCGTCAAGGAAGATCCTTCGGCATCCACTTGGTGTTGGCTTCGCAAACGCTGGGCGGTGCATACTCTTTGCCGAGAACGACCCTTTCTCAGATGGCGGTTCGCATCGCGCTGCAATGCGACAGCTCCGATGCGATGTTGATCCTCAGCGAGGACAATACGGCGGCGGAGCGACTGCGGCACTCTGGCCAAGCCATATACAACGAGGCGGGGGGACGCATTGAAAGCAACCAGCCATTCCAAGTCGCGTTTATCCAAAAGAATGACCAAATGGAAAGGCTCGAGCGTCTCGTCAAAGTGCCCGTGCCTCACTCGCCCACGACCAATGCGTTGGGAAGACGCATCGTTTTTGAGGGTCACAAGCCAGCGGTTTGGGATGAAAAAAGCATCGCCTTTGCCATCGGACAGACGCGAATGGAAGACGGAACTGTCCCTTTGATTTTGGGTGATAGTGTCTCCATCGATCCCCCCGTCACCAAAGTGCTTACCCGCAATCCAGGTCGAAACGTCATGCTGATCGGTCCAGACGAATCGAGCGCTGCCAGCCTATTGGCGGGCTCGATCGCAGGATACTGCTACAGCCCCACGGCAAGGCCATCCGAGGGGAAGCCATCGGTGGTGGTACTCGATGGATCCCGAGCCGAGGATGAATCGATGCGAACGCTCGTGGCCCAACTCGCCCATGGAACCGTCCCCTCGCGTGTGAGCGATGTGCGAGGCATCGATGCGACCATGGAGTTTCTCAAGCAAGAACTCGAGTATCGGAGCTTGAACGCCGAGATGCTCCATCCAGCCATGCTAGTCGCCGTGCTCAACCTCTCTCGATTTCGAGAATTGAGGCGCAGCGAAGACTTTTCGTATGGTGAATCCTCGGAAGTTACCAAACCCGACGCGGTCCTGGCCAATATTCTGCGAGATGGGCCAGCCCTGGGGATGCATGTTTGGCTTTGGGCCGACTCCGCCGGCACCATCAACCGATGGATTTCACGCCAGTCCCTCCGCGACATCGAGCTGCGAATCCTGATGCAAATGAGCAGTTCGGATTCGAATCAGCTCATCGATTCCAATGCGGCCAATCGATTGGATCGTTACGTCGTATTGATCCAAGATGACGTGGAAGGAAAGCCGGTCAAGTTTCGCCCCTTTGAGTTGGCAAGCGCCATGCGTAAACTGGAGCAAAAGCCAGCCCCCTCTGACGAAAGTCGGACCTAAAGCGTATCTTTGTCGAATCGGACCATTGGGTTTTCCTCCTTGCTCCAACACTGCATCCTCCTATGAAAACGACTTCGCGATCCGCTCCGTTGGTACTCCTATTCGCTCTCTTGGCCATGCAAAGCACCTCCGCCCAAACGGACGCAACGCATAGCCTCTTTATCGAAGGCTATCCAGATAAACAAAGCGTTGCACCGGGGGAAGAGCTGCAACTGCACACGTCGACCACCGCGACCGAGTACAGCATTGAAATCGCGAGATGGGGGGCAGACCGCAAGGTGGTATTTCAGAAGGAAAAAATCCCCGGAGGTGGTACCCATCCCGTTCCCGAAAATGCGAGTGCGAACGGTTGCAATTGGCCGGTGAGTTTCCGTTTGACGGTCCCCACCGATTGGCCAACCGGATACTACCAAGCGACATTGCGAGTGAACGATCGAGGCGGAAAATTTGTAGAACGCAATCGAAGAACCGCCGAAGGGGATCTGTTTTTTGTCGTGCGTGCGGCACAGCCGGGAAAGGATTCCAAGATCCTCCTCCAACTCGCCACCAACACCTACAACGCCTATACCAATTGGGGTGGCAGCAGTTTGTATGCCTTTCATGGACGAGCGAATCTCCAGGGAAGTCGGGTGTCGTTCCATCGACCACAAACTAGCCAGTATCCCAATTGGGAATATCCCATGGTCCAGTGGGCTGAAAAAAACGGATACTCCTTTGATTTTGCTACCAACTTGGATATCGAACAGAGACCCGAACTGCTCAAAAACTACAAACTCGTCTTGAGCGTAGGGCATGACGAATACTGGTCGGCCGGCATGCGAGATGGCTTGGAGGCGTTTATCGGCAATGGCGGCAACGTCGCTTTTTTCAGCGGCAATACCTGCTGTTGGCAAGTGCGTCTCGAAGACAACGGACGAGCCCTCACCTGTTGGAAGCAAGCGTTCAATACGGATCCCTTATTCAAAACGGAGAACTTGTCCAAGCTCAGCACGCTGTGGAGTCATCACTTGGTCCAGCGGCCTGAAAATCAACTGACCGGGGTTGGTTTTTTGCATGGCGGATACCACTTGAGCCATGGGGAATTCATGGACGGCAAAGGAGCGTTCACGGTCCATCGGCCAAACCATTGGGTCTTTGCGGGGACCGATATCCAGCGGGGCACCGAATTCGGTGCAAAACACACGATCGTGGGCTACGAATGCGATGGCTGTGAACTGGAATGGAAGGACGGACTCCCGTTTGCGACGCATCGCGATGGAACGCCAAAAACATTTGAAGTCCTCGCAACGTGCCCAGCCCGATGGGCCGCGGACGATTGCGAATGGTATGACCGGTGGGAGCGAGGCCGCACCGGGGCAGCCTGCCTCGGTGTCTACACTCGCGGTGGCACGGTTTTCACCTGCGGTTCAACGGACTGGGCGCATGGGCTTCGCGGGGGAGATGCTGTCACCGAGCGCATTACCCGAAACGTGCTTGACCAACTCTCGCGATAAAGCGATCGGCAAGATCCATACCGTAGGATGGGACAATGGTCCCATC
>JANODW010000175.1:0-1953 GCA_031412875.1 Pirellula sp.
CTCCAGAAAGAACAGGCTCAGTATTTGAAGAAAGGAAAGAACGTCTTGGCGGTTTATGCCAATGACCAATACACGCCAAACACCCCAGAACATTATGCCGCGCTCGATGCATGGCTAGAGGGAATCACTCAGGCCGATCAGGAGAAGCTCGACATCGCTTTGGAGGAAGTCCTTTCACCCAAAGATAGAGAAGCACTCCAGGGAGCATCCAACGGCGGCTACCACTATTTCGGCAGTGCAAAAATCTTTGCACAGATGGGCAAAGCGTTTGCCGAAGCAAACCTCAAACTCATCAAAAAGTAGGGAAACAAAAAACCGGAGGATCATGTGCCAACTCCACTGCGATCGCATCCATCTTCACAAACGAAATGAACCATGATTGAGATCCGACAGGCCGTATCCAACGACGTTGAAACCGTCGCCTGTTTCAACATTGCGCTCTGTCGTGAAACCGAAGGACGGGAACTCGATCCAGTGACGGTAACCAACGGCGTCAGGCGTTTTGTTTCCGAGGCTAAACGAGGCAGGTACTTCGTGGCGGTGATCGACGGCCAAGTGGTAGGACAAACAGCGCACACTTTCGAATGGAGCGATTGGAGAAACGGCGAGCTCTGGTGGATTCAGAGTGTTTATGTTCATCCCGATTTCCGCAGCAAAGGAGTGTTCCGTGCTCTTTTTATGCACATTAAAGAGCTCGCTGAAGCGGATATAGATTGCTGTGGCATCCGGCTGTACATGGAGCGGGAAAACGAAACCGCTCGAGAAAGCTACCGTCGCCTCGGCTTCAACGAGACAGGTTATGTAGTTTTCGAGCGTTTGTTCTCCAAGTTGGACGAAACCTTATCGTAAACGCGTAGCTTCTTCTACTGCAAGTGTAGAAACAACACGTAATGAGGCGAGCGGCAGACGGAAACATACCACCCGTAGTATGGGACCATGGTCCCGAACTAATAAACGGACGGGACAAAGCTCCAATCCTACGGTAGTAATGATCCCGCCGCTCGCCTTAGTACTCAGCTATGACTTTCCATTGTTCGTCCGTTTTGCGCAGTTGTACGAATCGAAATGCTCCTGGGACCGAAAGTTTCAGCAAAACTTCATTCTTTTCGATCTTGAATCGAATGGACCGGTACAAGGACTCGCCTGGTTGATTTGGTTCCGTTACATAGTCGCCTATCGCGACATCCAACTGCTCAATTCGGAATGAGTTTACGAACGTGCCAACCATAAAAAACGGAATGGGATCCTTTGCTGCTTGCTTCTTCAGAGCAGCGAGCACTTCCTCACTCTTGACCGGGACCCCGTATTCGGTCATTTTGCCTGGGACTTCGAGCCCAAAATAGAATAAGCGATTTCCGGGAAGCAACTGTACTTCAGAAGCATATAGTCTGTTGAGCGTCCGTTCGTCGTAAACCAAACAAGCCCGGAGCAGGTCCTTCGCGAAAGAGGTGACTTCCTTTGCAGGCTGACGTCGGGTAGTTGTCTTCCTCGTCGGCCCTGAAATCTTGACGTTCTTAAGTCCTAGCCAGAATATTGGATGGGGCGCTGAGTCTAGGTGGTAAATCGCGACAGGGCCAGACGGTGCTACGAGCCCGACCAGTCCTTTGTTTTGAGACGCATCGCCAATTGTCCCTTCCAATTTCACCAAGTCTCCCGCTTTGAATTCCAGTTCGTCGGTTGTGTCAATGATGAGGGTTGCGAGAAACGGGTTGGCATTCCTTTTGCTGACTGATTTCGGTATCAGTTGGGCGACGCCCTTAGATGACTTGACTGCGTCCCGCGCTAACTCAAATTCCCACTTTACATTCTGCCCCTTTAGCGCTTTGTTAACTTGAAACTGGACGGTATCGTCCGCAGGTGCCATGTCAACATATCCACCGGCACCGTCCGTAACGGGCAGGACTTCCGAATGATTCTCTTCGTTCCCAGGAACGACCGTGACTCGCTTCTCCA
>JANODW010000176.1:0-6633 GCA_031412875.1 Pirellula sp.
CCCATGCAAGGACACCGCTGGGGTCAGCGCTTCCGTTCCCGACCTCTCCGATCATCCATTTCTCCGCCTCTTTTGAAACACCAACGCGTGGATCTACCAACCTCTCTTGAGAAATCACAGAGACCACGTTTTGCATCAGGATGCCCCAATGGATATCGTCACGAGTCGTATGCGCGATGGAACTCAGCCGTTGGTGAGTGATTGCAACGGTGTGATTCGATTCGTCGCGAGCGAGACCTTCGATGTGATGACCTCGGATCTCATGCCCTGCGATCGCTTGCGCTGTGTTGGCGTCAACGAGCGACAGTTGCCCTCCAAAGGCATCGGCAATCAGAAACAGCCCTTTCTCCAAGGCTAAAACTTCCTTGGGTTGGAATGTAAGCGGAAGCAGTTTGATCTCCAAGGTTGGGTCCAAACGTCCCTCTTTCAAAGTCAAAATGCATGCGGCATGATTCCAAGTCATCGTGATACACACAAAGCGTCCATCCAACGAAATGGCCAATTTCTCCGGGACTCCAGGAAGCGGAATCGATCGAGGCGCAATCGAGGGTGAAACCGCTGCATCTATCTCTTGGATCTGAGAAGGGCTCTTTGAGACGGCCAGTATCAGATCGTTTTGGTGGCTGCAAACGATGTCCGAAAGGCCATTGCCGCTGCAGCCAACCGATCGAGTCTCATGCGTGCCTGCATCGACCACTACCATCGTTGCGGTTTCCTGATTGGCAATGTAAGCGATAGATCCGTTCGCGGAGATCGCAATCGCGATCGGCCTTGAAAAAAGAGGATCATCCCCAAAAACCGTATTGAAGTGGAACAATGCCAACAAGAGCAAACCAGCCTGCAAGCAGCCGTGTGCACCCATCGCCTCGAAGGGAACCGACCGACTTCGGATCGACAAGAGGCCCCTGTAATCGGGGCAAGACCAAGAGCCCGCCTCTTTCATCGCGACTTTTCCAACGCACTCAGGACAAGTGGAAGCAACGCTCCGGCCGGACGAAGCTCCGCTTCCTCCAACTTGGAGACTTCTGGAAACTTGGCATCACCGAAGAGATTCGATGATTGCGAAACGGGTTTTCCTTTCCCGTCTAAAAATCGGCTGGTAGCAATCTTGATGAAATAGTCGGTACCCTTTACTTCCACTGCTTCCATCACGGCTGGCTCAAAAAGAGGGCTCAGTCCAAAGGGATCCCGCCCGGGTGTCCAGTAAACGGGCAGCATTTGATCGGCATAAACGGCTGCAAGGAGTCTGAGGGATGTGGACTGCTCAGGCGAACAAACCAATACGATAGTGCGATCGTCGAGAGCTTTCCCATCCTCCGTTTTCAGCGTGCGGATCCCTTTGCGCGTTTGCACTTTGCAAACGGTAGTCGCATCCAAAAGGCCATCCGCAAAAAGATGAAAATAGTGAATGTCATCTACGAGCGTTTTCCGGAGATCGAGCACCACGGTTGTCACTTTGGAAGCATTCAATTCCGCTTGCTCGACACTCTTTTGCAGCTCGTTGAGGCTGCTTGGCGAAATACGATCCAATCGCACCAGAATCGCGCGCTTTTCTTTATGCACTTCGACCACTTCTAACGTCTTGAGTGGAATGACGCGTCGGACCAAGCTTAACTCGCGAGTCGAATCGCCTGGGGTTCGAACGGTTAGTCGGACCGACGTCCCGGCTGGTCCCCGGATGAGTTGGACCGCTTCCGCCATGGACATTCCCTCGATGGGCTTACCGTCTACCGCTTCGAGTATATCATTGTCCCGAATCCCCGCATCAAACGCCGGCCCGTTCTCAAAAATCTTCATGAAGTTAATGGATCTCCCGTTGTTTGTCATTCCCGTTTGGACCCCGATGCCAACATAGCGATTCGCAGACAGTTGTTCTTCTGCAACCACATTGAACCGCCTTTCTAAGGCGAACCCCCCTTCGAGCCATTTGCTGATCCCGTTCAGAGCAGAAAGTGCGACTGCGCGACTGGCCTCTTCACCGACAATCGTTTTCACTTCGTTTGCAAAGAGCGCATAGAGGTGTTCTTGATCCCCAGCGTCGGAAACGGCTAAGCTCAATTCCGCCGAAATCGGCTTGTTATGAAGTGTACCCAGTTGGCGGACGACCTCGAGAACCATTTGTTGCCGCGTTGGTGGGTCAACATGCTCCGCTAAAATGGTCTCTATGATCGACTGCACCACCTCAGTCCATTGAGAAGCAGAAATGCGATCACTGGGCTCGTCAAGGTGCATGTAAGGAAGACGGGGTTCGCACCAGGCGATGGCGGTGGACAAGCCCAGCATCCAAATTGCCATCCATCCAATACTAAACGACGCATACTTTATCCATTGCGATTTTGTTGTTCCGCGATCCATTTACAAATCCTCCTTTGCAGGTTGAACCAACCGTTGTTGTAACTGGGCCGGCGTGACTTCATTCTCCCAACGGCTGATGACAACCGTGGCGACCCCGTTTCCGATGAAATTCGTGAGCGCACGGCATTCACTCATGAAGCGGTCGATCCCAAAAAGGAGGCCGAGCGATTCGATAGGTATTCCCGGTACCGACTGGAGGGTCGCCGCCAACGTTAAAAACCCAGCGCCTGTGACACCACTGGCCCCCTTGGAAGTCAACATGGCGACCAAAAGAAGACTCACCTGTTGCGTCCAAGTCATCGAGGTGTTGGTTGCTTGCGCTAAAAAAACGGCAGCCATGGTCATATAGATATTGGTACCATCCAAATTGAAACTATAACCCGTGGGAACCACCAATCCGACGGTAGATTTGGAGCAGCCCAATGCCTCCATCTTTTGAATCAGTCTCGGCAACGCGGTTTCCGAAGAACTTGTCCCCAGCACGAGCAACATCTCGGACTGAATGTATCCCAAAAATCTAAAAATGGAAAATCCGCAAAACAAACAGATGCACCCGAGTACGACGATCACGAAGACGGCTGAGGTGAAATAGAATCCTAGCATGAGCCAAAAAAGGTTGGCCAACGTATCGACTCCGTGCGCCGCCACTGCGTACCCCATCGCCCCAAACGCACCGATCGGAGCAAACTTCACCACAAGATTCATCGCGGCGAAAAGAACGGAACCTAACTGATCTACCAGCATCAACACCGGTTTGCCCCGTTCCCCAAGGGAGACGATGGCAAATGAAATGAGGATTGCAACGAATAAAACTTGGAGCAACTCGCCGGATACAAATGCCCCTAGAAAGGAGCTGGGAATGATATTGAGGACAAAATCTACTTTGCTGAGCGCCTTGGGTTTGTCGTTCGTGGTGGGCGGTGAGGATGGGGCCGAAGCTAATGGCGTCGGGGACTGATACTGTTGGCCTTCGGCGGTAACTCCTTTCCCTGGTTGCAACCCATTCACAACGACCAATCCGATGAGAAGCGCGAGTGTCGAGACGATCTCAAAATAGATCAAGGCTTTGATGCCGACGCGGCCTAATTTCCGGAGATCGCCGACCGACGCGATGCCATGCACCACGGTGCAAAAAATGATGGGTGCGATCATCATTTTGACGATTTTAATAAAGCCGTCGCCGAGCGGCTTCAACGCTTTTCCAAGCTCGGGCCAAAGAGCACCTACCGCGACCCCCAACGCGACTGCCAAGAGCACCTGAATATACAGGATTCGATACCAAGGGATCTTCGGGGCAGACAATTCGGCCGTTACGGTTTCCATTGATCGATTCGTTTTTCTAGGATGTCCAATGGCATGCAACCATTGCGAAGCACTTGATCATGAAAATGGGGCAATGAAAATTGCGTTCCAAGCCGCTTTTCCGTTCGTGCTCGAAGTTCGCTAATTTTGAGCTGCCCAATCTTGTAAGAGAGTGCTTGGGCAGTGTAAGCCATGTAACGCTCAATTTCAGCCACCGCTCCTTCCTCGCCAAGAGGTTCATTGTCCAACATGAACGCGAGGGCTTGTTCGCGCGACCAGCCTTTCCAGTGCATGCCAACATCCACCACCAACCGGATGGCGCGATGCATCTCATCGCCCAAGGCTCCGATGCGTTGTTTTGGATCGGTGTAGAGGCCGAGTTCCTTGCCGATCGATTCGCAATAGAGAGCCCAACCTTCGCCATACGCTCCATACCATAAGAATCTAGCAAACTTCGGCAACTGTTCGTTTTCCTGCTGCAGCGAAATCTGATAGTGATGCCCAGGGAGGGCTTCGTGGAGGAAGAGCGACTCCATGCCTCCGGTGACGTTGAACTGGGTTGCGTCCGGGATCGGTGTGTAAAAAATGCCAGGTCGCGATCCATCGGCGGTGCCCGGCATGTATTCTGCGCTTGCCGTGGCCTCGCGAAAGGCCTCCGTTCGTCGAATCTCGAACGGTGTCTTCGGTCGATTCAAGAATGCTTTCTCCAGTTGCGGCTCCAATTTGGACTGGATGGCGGCAAAAAATGAGATCACTTCATTAGGTGTTTTGAACGGTTTGTATTTGGGATCCGTTCGTAGATGCTCAAAGAACTCTTTGAGGGTTCCCGAAAAACCCAATTTAGCTTGGACGGTTTCCATTTCTTTTCGGATCCGACGGACCTCCGTTTCACCGATACTAAATATTTCGTCGGGCGTAAGCGAGGTCGTGGTCCAACGCCTTACCCAGTAACGATACTGTTCGCGTCCCCCTTTTAACTCTGAGATGCCTGTGGACGGTCGCGACTTGGGCAAGTATTCGTCGCGCAAGAAATTGCCGAGGCCACGATACGACGGAGCGATTTTGTCAACGATGGCTGCTTTGAATGCAGCCGTAAGCCGCTCCCTGTCCGCAGCAGAAAAATGAGCAGGGAGCGATTTGATGGGTCCGTAAAAAAGATTCTTCTCGGGATCCTCGCTTACCAAAGTCTCGTCGAACATCTGTTTGACCATTCGCTCTACCAGAATCTTTGGTAGGACGTAGTTCTCCTTCAGTCCGTCCCGAAAACGCTCGATGGCAGTTCGGCACCAAATTCCAAATGCATCGACTCGCTTCAGCCAATCCTCATAGTCTTTCACTGTCTTGAAAGGATGGTTACCGACCCCGCTCCCCATTTGTCCGAAACTCAATGGGAGTCCATCGTAGTGATGGAATGGGATCCGATCGAAGTCATATTTCAATCCCTCCAATCGCATACCAAGCTCATATTCAAGAAGCTCGGCAACCCATTTTTTCGTGTCGGAAGCTTTGGAGCGGTCGATGGCTCGAAGGCGTTCGAGCGTCTGGGTGTAGAACTTGGATTCCTTTGCCGCGAACCCTTGATCGATATCGATCGGCAACAGGTCGTTGTACCGAGGATCGCCAAACGCGGTCGCTTCCAAAGGGAAGAGAATGAGGTACTGCTCGTGGTAATCGTCAAAGACTTGCTGAAGCGCTTGGTCGGACTGTTGGGCGTAGCCGACCAGAAGGAAAATCAGCCAAATAGCAAAGCAAGAAAAACAACGCATCATGATACGACCAGCCGGCTTTCAGATCACTGCAACAACGTTGAAGAATTGGAAAGAGGAAGCGTAAATAGATACTCCATGTAGCTTTGGAATGCAAGCCGCTCCATGAAGCCAGCGTTGGCTACCCATGGGACGCAAGCCAAATGGCTCTCACAATAGCGGAACCGCGCAAGCCGTCCGGTCAGGACCTGGTAAGAACCTCTGCAATCTCAGCCGCGACACCGGAGGGCTCGCGCCCAGCCGCTACTATGGACGTCAAGCAGGAGTTGGGGGCTCCACCAGAGGCAACACCATTTCGAAACTGCTTCCTTGTCCAATCTGACTTTTAATGTCAAGCGTCCCACCATGCCCCTTCACGATCGCTTGACAAATACTGAGCCCCAATCCCGTCCCTCGGCTAACGGAATCTCTTCTGCGAGAGCGATCACCGCGATAAAACCGCTCGAACAAACGAGGCATCTCGTCGGCTGCGATTCCAACACCGCTATCTCGGACTCTCATTCGAGCGACTCGCAACGATGCGTCCACCGAGAGGGAGAGCAAAACGGATCCTCCGGAAGGCGTAAATTTCAGAGCGTTGTCGAGCAAATTGTTGATGACCTGCCGTAGATGGTGCCTATTCCCTTTAACGGTGGCCTGGGAGAGTATTTCGTATCGCAAAGAGATGGACCTGCTTTCTGCCACTCCGATAAACATTTCGAAAGATCTCTCAATCAGTTTTGACAACTCAACCGGCTCGCCTGTCAACATCAGCGTTTCGGTATCGGCCTCTGTCTCTGCAAGCAAAAGCAATTGATTTACGAGGATCTCTAACGACTCGCTTTCCTCGACGATGGTTCCCAACAATTCCTGGTACTCTGTCACCGATCGTTTGGACCTCAACGCAACTTCCGCCGTGCTTCTCAGCGCTGCCAAGGGGGTTCGCAATTCATGGGCAGCATTGGCTAGAAAGTCACGTCGCTGTTGTAGGAAACTGGCAATCCGATCGAGTAAAAGATTGAACGTGTGGGATAGATGATCCAACTCATCACCCGTTCCGCGGACGGGCAATCGCTCGCTCAATTCCTCTGGGCGCAGTCGATCCGCCGTGTGGATCATCGTGGCGAGTGGGTGAGTCACTCGACCCGCCAACCAATAACCACCCAACGGGGCGATCACCAATCCCAATCCAAATGCGATGCCGATGATCTCATCAATAAGCGTTAAATCG
>JANODW010000177.1:0-2290 GCA_031412875.1 Pirellula sp.
GGTCAAACTTGCCTTTCAAACCGATTCGACGAGGTCTGTGACATTGATGCTCAATAGCGTTGGTACTCCCGTGGTAGAAATCCCAGGAAAGACAATCAACGACGGGTACCACAATCTGTCCCATCATGGAAAGTCTGCCGAGAAACTCGCTCAACTGCGACTCATCGATCTCGAGCACATGAAGCTGCTCGCTCAACTTTTAACCGAATTGAAATCCGTACAAGAACATGGCGAGACCTTGTTGGATCGCAGCATGATTTTATATGGCTCAAACTTGGGAGATGCCAACGCTCACTCGACTACCAATATGCCGATCTTTTTTGCCGGCGGCGGATTCAAGCATGGACAGCATCTGGTATTTGATCCACAGCAAAACTACCCATTACCCAATCTGTTTGTTTCCATACTGCAGCAAATGGGCATTGAGCGAGAAAAGTTTTCGTCTTCAACGGGTACGATGCGAGGGCTTGAAGCATCATGATCCGCTTGCCAATCCGAACCAGACTTTTTGGCGATCATCTGCTCATCGCTTCTCCAGCCAACGCGATGCTTCTTGCGTCGTTTTTGTTCGTCGACATTGCGCAATCTGACGACCGAATCTTGGATTTCGAGAAAGCAGAGAGCGGGAAGCCAATGACCCATTGGGAGGATCAAGGTATCCGAATCGAATTGGCGCATGCTCCGAAGAAAAGCAAGGCAGCGGGACGTATAACGTTCTTTGCCCATCTTGGGACTGGACTTAAAGGTGTCGTCAACGCAATGGCCAACGAGTCCATACCGTTGCGAGTCAAGTTCGACAGCGGGGCCGTACGAGTAACCACAAAACTCTGGGGCTCGACAACCAGTGCCGCCTACCTGGAGGCATTTGATAAGGATGGAAAGTCGATCGGCAAAAATGCAATCGATAAAGTTCCTGCGAGGAAGTCACCAGAGGATCACGTGCCCTTTTTTGAACTCAGTGTTGATGCCCCCAATATCGCGTATGTTGAAATTGGCGGAGCCAAGCCCGGTGGTTTCGTGGCCGTTGACGAGTTGCGATTCACAACGAATTCCGAATCCAAATGACTATCCCGCCGTGTGTTGTATCCGAAAGGGCGATGAACGGGTTCGGAGTCGCTTGGGCAAAAGCGACCTAGCCGGCGATGGCTAGTATTGCTAGCTTTGCAAATGCAGCAAAACGTGGAGGACAAGATCTGTTCTACGAGACGGCGGATAGGGCTTGCTTAGGCTTTGCATTTTCGTGTAGACTCGTAATTGGCAGCATAAATTACCGGATTGGATGGCCAACGGTGTATCTTTCTGCCGATCCTTGACCGCACCTGCGAAAAGTGCGGAACGCGCAGGGAAAACGATCGTGGCTCCGTAGCCAAGTGGCTAAGGCAGCGGATTGCAAATCCGCCATCGTGGGTTCAACTCCCACCGGAGCCTCTCAACAGAAAACCCCGCTTTTTCCTCAGTATTCTCAGGGAAAAGTGGGGTTTTTTCGTTTTTGTCCTTCCCCATTCCTGCATTCGCATCAGAGCAGATTCCACGCACCCATCGTGGTGCTCGAGTTGGCATCAAGTGCACTGGTTGATTTGCGACCAATTGATCGTTTGCCGACTCCTTTCCCAAGCTACGAGGAAGCAAAAGGCATCCCCCAAATAGCGTTTCATCCCTTTTTTTTCTAAGAAGCGGTGGTCTGGCCCAAGAAATGCTTTTCCCTCTGGAGCCAGTGGCACGATTGACCGTCGGGCTGCAAGTTGCCACTTGGGCATGGAGTCCAATCACCCTTAGGAAAAATAATGAAAATCAAATCTCTAGTTTCCATTGTTGCAACATCAGAGAGCGCCAGAGATCGACAGTTGGCAATCAAGAATGCTTGGTCCGCTGGGGAGACCATTCAGCGACGTCGACAAGCGATCGCATCGCAACGGTTCTTGAATATGATTATCGCTCAAGGGCTTCGCGACTCAGAATTATCCGATTTGTGCGATGTGTCGGGACAGTGCGAAGATGCGATGCAAGAAGCTGCTTGTTGTTAGGATTTTGTTAACGGAACGGCGCGAGCCGTCCTGTTGGGGCCTGTCAAGGATCGCTGCGGTTTCCGTTATGCTGCGGTTTCCGTTGTGATGACGGAGGTCTGGCAACCTTCGCTACGGTAGGGATGGATTTTTCGGCGCAAGCGGTGCGGTGAATTACGCGTGGGCATATTGCTTGCGGACTTTGGGATACAATGCATTTTTGTGTTTCGTCCTTCACCACATCCAAAAGTCCTCCCGCCACATCCAATGATGCAATCCCTTTGCCG